>NZ_JBFUFF010000057.1:0-43897 GCF_056403555.1 Rhizobium sp. P2_G2 | reverse complement strand
CGTTAAAACAACTCATTCGCTAAACTGAATAGCAAGGTAACCCATGTCCGCGCCGTTTTCCCTCGTCATGACCGGCCAATCACTCATTCAGCATGACATCCGAAATTCCTCGGATCCTGGTTTTGTCCATATCGCTCGATTGCTGAAGCAGGCGGATGTCGCCTTTACCAACTTCGAGAACACAATTCTTGGCAACCACGGCGGCTGGCCGATGAAAGGCTCTTATTTCGGATGCGCGATGCCGGTCGTGCTCGATGCATTGAAGGACATCGGCTTCAACGCGCTGTCTCTCGCAAACAATCATGCCTTCGATCTTGGGCCGCCAGGCATTTTGTCGACGCTGATAGAAGTTGCGCTGCGCGATTTTCTGCATGCCGGCATTGGCGTGGATAGGGACAAAGCAGCACAGGCTGGCGTGATGTCCATTGCCTCTCGCAACATAGCCCTGGTGGCGATGGACGCCGGACCCGGACCGGCAACGATGTATGCCGACAACGCGGGCGGCGATCGGCCTGCCAGACCAGGTGTGAACGGACTCAAGGTTTCGCGGACATTCGAAGTTGAAGAGGCAATCTTCGACATGCTCGCCACGATCCAAACGACGTTTCAGAGTTCGGGGCTGGAGCGCGCGAACTATGCGCAGCCCCACGATCCACCTCAGCTGGACCCGGAAGAAGCGGTTGACTTTTTCGGCACCGTTTTCTGTCGTGCCGCAGCCAACCAGCGCAAGATCCTCGTCGATCGCCAAAGCGCCATGACACAGCTCGGAGTTATCGCGGATGCCGCCACAAAGGGGCAGTTCGTGATTGCCTACCTTCATCATCATCATTGGGAGCCGGATTGGCAGGAGGTGCCGAGTTGGGTCCGCGCGTTCGCTCATGACTGCATCGATGCCGGCGCCCGCACGTTCGTCAGTCACGGCGCGCCAGTTCTGCAGCCGATTGAGATCTATAAAGGTGCGCCAATCTTCTTCGGGCTGGGCAACTTCATATTCCACACGGAAAAGACCGAGGGCGAATGGGACCCGCCGGAGGTTTGGAGAAGCGTAGTTGCGACCTGCATGTTCGACGCTGATGATGAACTGCGGTCGATCGAGCTTCTGCCGATCGTCCTGGCTCATCCGTCGGAAAAAGATTGTTTCGAAGATCGGGTGCCTACACCTGCAACCGGACAGACGGCGCGTCGAATTATCACCGACCTGATAAAGCGTTCCCGCCGCTTCGGCACAGCCATCGTTGATGAAGGCGGAACCGGGAAAATCTACCTGGGCCGCTAAGCGTCGTTGCGGCCAGGCACGGCTGCCGCTATTTGCTCACATCCTCATCTTCCGCGGCAAGCGTTTTGATCAGCGCATATGTGCGTGTCCTGAGCCGCGGCGAAAGCCGCAAAATTTCCTCCACGAACCGCCGGCCTTCGGCCGTGGTAAGATAAGCAATGCGCTCATCCACGTCTGACGGCAGCGCCTCATGCGAGGCTCCATCCGGCTGCGGAAGTCCTTCAAAAAACTGGGCGACTGGCACATTCAGCCGGCCCGCGAACTCATAAAGCATCGACGCGCTGATCCGATTTTTGCCGCTCTCATATTTTTGGATCTGCTGATAGCTCAAACCGATCTTGGCGCCGAGTTCTGTCTGCGACAGGTTCGAATGGATGCGCCGTATGCGGAGCTGCTGTCCAACATGCCGGTCCACCGGGTGGATATCTTGCTCGCTCGACGCCGTTCCCGCAGCACCGATTCGTTCCGCTATTCTTGTGGAACTCTTTGCTACTCGTCCGTGCACTCCTACCTCCCCGTCTGAAGAGTTTCATGCGGTACGCCCCCGCACTAGAAACTCGCTCAACCCGACGATCGGGGAGTTAGAACACCGTACCAGACGGCCCTATAGCCTTTAGTTCCGTGGAACCTGGACATACGCCACAGGCTCCCCGACCTTAAGGTCAAGGAGTGTGATGCCGTATCGGCCGGCATCAGCCTCTGGTAGGGGGTTCTAATCCCCAGGGCAGCGCGTACTGCCCCATGAAATTTATAGCAAAACCGGATTCTTTTGCCAAGAAGAAAGGACCATGAAGCTCATTAGGCTTGGCCAAGTATCGCTAAGGGACAACGAAAAACGTCACGTCCAATTTGCCCGCTGGGGACGCAGAAGGTCGGAAAAACGCCTGATGGAAATCGTTTCGCTACAGTCGGAATAACCCTGAAGGTGCCAATGAACGGCAGGCCTCGGACATGCCGAAAATAGCCGGACAGGCTCATCCATTTGCTACTATCAAGGAGTCTATTGCGATTAGAAAGCGAGCGTGTTGCTACGAAAACGCCCACTCATTGCTCTCAGGACTGATAGTGCCCCTCGCAATCGAAGCTTTGAGGTTCGCCCATACCGGATCAGATACAAAGCTTTCCAAACTGCCGCACGCCTCAGTGAGCGGCAGTTCACGACACTGGTCGAGCGCGGCGGAAATATCGCCTCCTCGCAGCGCCTCAAGCTCGGCAAAGGGCTCGCCCTCCCGCAGGAGAACGCGATGTCCCCAGACGCCCGGTCTAAAATCCGCGGCGAGCGTGGCCATCAGGTCCGAATCCCCGCCCCTGCCCTGCAACGCAGACGCCAGCACATATCGCATCAGCGGATAGTATATTGTATGCCTGCTGCCACCGAGAACACGCACGCCGGGAAGCATAGCCGTCACAATGAACATCAGGAACAGGTTGGGTATGATCCGATGCGCGCGCAACGCATCGACTAAATCGGCTCCTGCGTAAGGTAGCACGAAGCCTTCGGTCTCACCTCCGCAAAGACAGCCGCCCACAAGACGCAGAGGAAATAACCGACCCTTGTCGGATCCCCAGAAGAAATCGGTCGAGTTTTTGAACCAGCCGCCCCAGGCGCCGGCGCATACTTCTTCGGTCCGGCGAAGAAGATCGGCCGCAAACTCCTGGTCGGAAATCAACACTCTCGCCAGCCACGACGAATTGTCGCTGAGATGCTCGACGACCAGGTCCGCGATGTCGTCATCGTCCAGTTGAAGGAATTCGACTCTCGCATCAAAGAATCTCTTCCAAAGCGCAATGTTGGCCCGTTTTATTGCCGCGGAAGCAGACGAGAATTCGCTCTGCGGTACCATAGACATCAGCCGTGAACCGGCGGCATCGACTGCGTTTGGGCGATCGACATTCGTCAGCTTAAAGCGATAGGGACCATTTCGAGCCAACACGCTGTAGGGGATCATCTGGCTGCGAGAGAGCCCAAAGACATTGTGTGCGTCGCCTCCGAGCCGCAACCAGCCCGGCCCCTTGCGGCCGCGCTCGACGAACTTCACCGTCGACACGGCGTAGGAAATGTAAGCGGGCCTTCGGTGGGCTCTTATGCCCATCAGACTGAAGAGGTGCGTATAATATGCGTCTGGCTCGAGGAGCAAATGCAAATGCGGCCCCGTCTGCAGCACAGGGAATTCCAGGATCTGATTTCGGAATCGATCGGATGCATCGGCGGAATACCCCGCGCGGCGCCCGGCATTGTGGACGCATCGTCCCAACAACGTTCTGGCATGTTGCCGGATTTCACAGTCGCTGAATGAGGGCTCGACATCGAAGGCGGCATGCGCAAAGTCCCCGAGCGCCCGGTGCCGGAAATCTGCTATCCATGGAAACATTCGACAGATGAGGTCCAGCATATCCGACTTGGATATTTCGACGCTCTGATCGTTCATGTCAGCCACACCCTATTCGCTATGAACTTGCGCCGAGTTGCCACGACAATGCAGATAATCGCGCACAAGACCATCGCAGCCCCGTATGCGAGAAAGAGCGTCGAGGGCAGGAATGACTTTCCCGCCGCCGCCAGCACCAGGTAGAGGAGCAAAGCGAACCCTGTGCAGACGAGGTGAAGTTCCCCTTTGGCACGCCCAAGGAGAGCGCTTGGCGCTGTGCGCTGGAGTTCCGCTTCGATGAGGATGCGCGCCACATTGTATCCCGCACCCAGAAGCAAGATCTCTACAACGCAAAGATCTATCCTTCGCGTGAGAAACAGCGCGGCTAACACGATGCCCAAGAACGCTACTATCGGCGGAAGCGCTCGGCCGCTCACCTCCTTGAAGGCCCTCGACGTAAGAAGCGCCGCCCCAATGATCGCCCCGAGCGCCCATCCAGACTCTAGCAATCCAAAGTGAACGGCATTGCCGCCAAGCTCCTGCAAGACAAATGCCGACGCCAGAATGCTGATGAGCATTCCCATCGTGTAGGTCAGTGCATAACTTACGACGAGGGTAAGAGGCAGTGGTCGCCGACGCTCAGTAGGGGGCTCACAAAGCCCTCCATGCGGCCTGCCAGCTGGAAGCGGCGCCAAAACTTTGTCCGCCTTGCCGACGGCAGCCAATGTTATCGAGGAAAGAAGGAAAGCGGCGGCTGCAAGCAGAAAACAGATTGCGCCCGGCGAGACATGGAGCAGCACCCCGGCCACCGTGGCCGCGACCATATTGCCTGCCTGCATACCGATATAGCTCAAGGCATTGAATCGAAGGAGGCTGTCTCCGCCGACAATCGATGGGACAATGGCTGGCATCGCCGTCAGGTAGATTCGATCAATGATCGAATAGGCTGCCACCGATGCATAGAGCAGATAATCTGACCAGCCAAGAAGCAAGCCTCCAGACACACCCAGCATGATCAATAATCTCGCAATGTCGCAAAGAGCACAGAGCAACCGGCGATCGACGTGGTCGGCAATGTGGCCTGCCGGCTTTGACGAGAGAAACTCTACGAAGCATCCCAGAATGAGGAAAACAGCTATCGAACCGGCTTGCCTGCTCGAATCAACCAGTACCCACGAAGCGCCCACGAAATAGGTGTTCCGGCCCACGGCACCGAAGAACGTGGCCAAAAGATACTGACGTCGAAGTGATGGCTGATGTCCGCTCTTGAAAGCAACATCTGCTATCGTCCTTTCCCAATGTGCCTCTACATCGAGCATCGTTTCTGCTTCATAGAAGATTGTTTATTCACTCTATTACTGAAGCTAAATGAGAGACGTCCGCGTGGCTTTCATATTCTTGCTACAATCATGACAAGCAGTATCAAAACCTAATGCTGCCATGAATCTCGATACAACGTCGGGGAAGTCCCAATCTCTTTTCGAAACGACGTCGACAAATGGCTGCTGCTCGAGTAGCCGCAGGCCAGCGCGATTTCTGTTATCGACATATTCGAGGAGCGCAGCAGCGCACATGCCCGCTCCACACGCTTGCGGATAATGTAAGTGTGAGGCGGCCAACCGGTCGATTGGCCGAATGCCCTGCAGAAATGGTGGACGCTGAAACCCGCCTCGGCGGCAAGCTCTGCCACGGTAACCGATTGATCAAGCGTGGATTCTATGCGGTCGATCATCCGTGCGACCACAGCGGGGGGAAGCCCAGCTTTCGCGCGTCCACGCTTGCCACCCGATCTTCTCCATAACTGCGTGACAATGGTCGCCGCATGGCTTTCCACCGCCAATGCGCTTGCTGGATCCTGGTTTTCCAGCTCCGTCTTTATGCGACGCGCAGCCAGTTGGATTTCTGTATCCTGGAAGCCGAGTTCTGGAACAAGCCGTTCAATGTGCAACGGTCCGGGCATTTTCTCGAAGAGCCCAAGAACGAAGTCCCGGTCCATTGCAATAAAGAGGTAGGCCGCGGTGTCTTCGCCTTCATCCCATCCGGTCCAGGAATGGCCGGCCGGAAGAAAGCACAGATCCCCTGAAGACCGAGGACGAAACTTGACTTGTCGACCATCGAGATAGTTTTCACCCCAACTGGCGGTACCGCGGATATTGACGAGCAGGGAGTGGTCGCGCGCAACGATGTTCGTTTCCTGGCGGCCCAATCCAGTCCGTCGGATGAGGTCAGCCCGGACCGCTGGCCAGCGGGCAAATGCGTGATGAAGAGCGGCATGATTTCCGCGTCTTTGTGATTCCAGTTCGATCGCAGCCGGATCGATCATTCAAAACTCCTCCCCAAATTGAGTCGCCCGGCAGCCCTGTGGCCGCCCGACCGAGAGTTGAAACCTCGGCGACAAATTTGTCTTTTTTCCTCGCGCATGACGATTTTGCAGCAAGATTTTGCAACGAGAGCAAGAACGTGAATGCCCACGTAGGCTGCCCTCCCTATTCCCTCAAAGGGCATCGGGCAAGCCTCGTTGATCCAATGCCTGGGTTGAAGACGGACGTCTCATCCAAGCAGCGGAAATGAGATCACCGGCGCCAGATTTGGTCAACGCACCAATGGCTTAGGCAAGAGCGCACTGATGCATGTCGAACCCAAATGGATAGTGACATGCAAGATTATTCCTCGTTTCTTGAAGAATGTGATCGCGCCCCGCGCATCAATGAACTTTCAGAGTTTTTTGCTTCGACGGCCGCCGGCCGATCAGGAAGTCCAATCAAGCAGCCCCAAGTCGACCGCAGGTTGCTGGCCGGAGACGAGCTTCTCGACCGGTTTGTCAAACTACATGAGCAGCGTAGAGGACCCTTTGATCAGCACTACCACAGCAGCATTCCATATCGGCTGGAAGAGGAGTGCCGGTTGGCACATGCGGTATTGCTATACAGTTCCGGCCAACCGGGTTCGCTCAACCTTTATACGCTAGGAACCGCTGAAGGCACGATGGCACGGGCAATCGCGGAGTTGGCGGAGGGACGCGTTCAAACCCTCTCCTGCAGCCCGAATGTCGAAAACTATCAAAGCTTCTTGGCTTACGGTGAGCCACCCGACGCGTCATTCTTCGTCGGACCTTTTCACCATCTCTCCCAGGAGCTCATTGGCACGCGGCCGGATTTGCTGCAATTCGCGTCTGGCTTCGACATCATCCTGGAGGACACGACCTTCCAGATGTATTCGCCCAATCGGCCGGATCAGATCGCATTCGTGGCACAGCACCTGAAGAGCGACGGGTTATTCGTTTTCGTCGAGAAATTCCTGCATCCCGATCTGGACGAATATCGGCGAAGGGAAGATCAAAAAGACCTCGGTTTCAAAGCCCGCTTCTTCCGGCCCGCAGAGGTCGCGGCGAAGCGGACCACAGTCCTGACTATCATGAATCAGAATGAAGTCACCCTCCCGGACATGGGATCGGCAATAAGCGGGATCTTCCGCCACTGCTATGTGACCTGGAACAGCGGAAATTTCTACACGCTCGTCGCCAGCAATAGTGCGGCAAGCATCGAGCGATTCTTGTCTCACCTGATACGACCTGCGATCCCGCATGAATACGTTTACGAGGCGCTCCCTCGAGCTATCGTCAACGATAGCATTTCACTTCTGCCGTAGTGGGAGTGCTATGCAATGCATACCATCGAGAGCATTGATCAGGCACAAATTCCTGACGGGGTGGCGCCCGAGTTCTTCGCTAAAACTCGCCTGACGGCCGGCGATCAGCGGAACATTTTCTGCACGCTTTGCAATCGTCTACTATCTGCCGGCGCGGTCGCCGCCACAGACGAGGGTTTTTTCGCCTTTGGTGGGAGCGAAATTTCGATCCGGTCAAGCGGCGGAGGTTTGGACATTCAAGTGTTTGCAGAGGACATTCTCACACTTGTTGGAATCCGAGCTATGCTCGAGGGTTGCCTCCACGAAGTGCCAGGACGCCCGTTCAAATGTATTCAGTGGCAGTCGGAGCAAGTGTCGGCACAGTCGACACAGGCTCCACGGCGATGAAGATGGTCGGCCGTCGTCATTGCGCGGGTGTGCCCTATCGCCTTCTCAGGCCTCCCGCCGTCGCGCCTCCGGCACCGTCGCCATCGTCATCGTCGTCATCATCCTCGAAGTCCACGGCTCGCGGCAACCTCAGGCGATATCCCTCCCTGTCGCCGACTTCCGGAAGAACGAAGGCATTGGTCTTGCGGAGCACATGGATCGCTCGTGGGAGCGACGACCACTCGATCGCCTGCGCATAGCGCTGCGCAAAGTCGAGGGTCTTGATCAGGGCATCTGGAACGCCGTGGTTACTCATCAGGCGAAGGCTCTCAAGATAGTTCGACCTGAAGACGGTGGGAACGATGATCCTCGCTGCGCTGCCTGCCGAGAGTTCGGCGTTCATCATGATGCGGGCTGAGCGACCATTTCCGTCTGCGAACGGATGCACCTCGGCGACGAGGAACATCATGAAGATCGCGCGATCAAGAGGCGTGTCAAGCCGTTGATAGATTTGGAACCCGCGCTGGAGGGTACCGACCACTTCCTCTGGGCGGACAAAAGTCGTCGTGCCGGCCTTGTTGCCTACGCTCTTGAATTCGCCAGGATGCTTTTCCGGTCTGCCTTCCATGATTTTGGCATGCCGACGCTTCAACAGCACCGCGAACTCTTCGAAGTCTGCCGGCACACGTCCCATGTCCTCGGGATCAGAGACAACGGCGAACGTGCCCAGAATGTCGTGAGCGTCGGCGGGACGCTCTTCAGGGATTGCGCCATTGAAGATGATGTCCTTCGCCTCATCGACCTCGAATTCGGTTCCTTCGATGAAGTTCGAGAAATAGGCCTCGAAAAATGCGAAGTTGACGATTTCGGACGCTGCGATCCTCGATGTCCGGGGTAGTTGTGGCCCCATGCCGCGAAGGCCGTCGTGAAGGGCCTCGAAGAGTTTGACGCGGTTCGTGTCGAACGGCGTGCCTGAAGCGAGAGCGATGGCCGAGGGGGCGGTCAAAACCGCATCGCGGGTACCGAGGAGAGCGCCGATCATTCCGTCGAGTTCGGTAGCTTCATTCGACAGGTCGAGCGATTTCCCGATGTCCTTGATCTGATCTCGAAGATGGTTCAGGCCGTCCTCGCCGTTGCTTCGAAGGTATTTTGTCAGATGCTCCTCGATCTCGAGACGGGACGCCGTTCGAGCGACGCCGGAGCGGGCACGAGACGGACGCATGTTCTCGACGAACGCTCTTGCACGCGACGAGCAAAATAGGCCGTCTCTCATAGGAAAATCTCCATCGATCTTCCCGGCTCCAGTCCTCGCATGGAAGCTTATCCCCGGCAGTTCGACGCTGCGTTTGGTGTCGGAGACGAGAAACACTCTGCCGTCATGCGCCGGCTTCATCTCAAGTGCTGTGCGATCAGCGACCAGACCTCCAGGGAAGTAGAGCGCCGCGATCTTCCATACGTTCTGCCGGATCAAATCGGACGGTTCGCCCTTGAGATACGTCGTATGGAGCCGATTACCCAGTGGTCGGAGCTTGTTGGCGGCAACCGCGCGCGACACACGCAAGGAATTTTCCGTTGTCGATAGTACGAAGTCCGGAAACTCTGGCAACTTCTTCTCCTTAGGCGCTTGCATCGGGCGATTTTGAAAACTTTCCTGGTTTAGCGGCCGGGCAGTGACAACTTTTGAAACTTAACGCATGGGTAAGATATGAGGCCTCCTCAACTTTAACAATGCTGAAACTGGGAGAATGAAAACTTTTCTGAGTTAACAAGGCAACTATGAAAACTTTTCAAACTTAGAAGGCGTAACACCGCATATGTACCAGAAGGGGCAAAATTTCGGTTTGAAAGATCCGTTTGCGCCGTGACGCAGCATCGGAAGGCCGCCCTGAGAAGTGTGCGGGGAAGTAGCTGACTGTCGGTATGGACATCATTACTCACCGTCATCAGCCTAATGCAGCGTTGTCGCACGCGATAGCCACGACCAGATTTCATGCTGCCGATGCTGACCGGTACGCCGGCCCTGCTGTGGCCTAGCCCAAAGTTTCCACAACTTCATAGCTTTTGAGGAAGGCGCCTATGCCGTTATTGAGCAGGATTAGTAGGTTTGCCTGTGACATGGGAAGGGTCTCGATCTTTTCGATCCGGATCGGAGAAAGCGGCTCCTCACCGGCTGCCTCCAGATCATCCTGCAATCCGATAATTTCAGCTCTCACCTCTTCGATACTCCCAAGGAAGGCGTTTGGGATGCCCGTCTCCTTCCAGCGCGGTTCTTCAGAGTCTCTGACCGGCGAGTAGGTAAATAATTCGAACGACTGATCCTGTCTCATGTACTTCTCCTGCGCTATTGAAGTCGAAGCGTGCACATTCTCATGGGATCGAAAGGCCGCAATACTGTGAATCCTACATAGGGGGCCACCGCAGGAACCGGCATCTCACCCGGACGAGGCGCCCCGAGGAGAGAAAACGACGAACGCACGCAGTGACGCAGCACAATCGTCAATTATCGAGGACAACTGGCAGATCAATCCTTTGGCCATAAGAGAGCCGGTCACACGATGAATCAGCGTGTACAGGTTCGAATTGCGTGAGTTGGCACGGACGAACCGAATACCAGCGGCGCTGATCGGTGAGGCTTTGCTGCGTTCTGACTGTCGTTAAAGGGTTAAACCGCGGCCCTGGTTAATGGAGCGCTGGCGCCGTTCCAGTATGATCCTCTCGCTGCTCTCTCTCCGGACAGCCTGTTGCAACACGCTGAGCCTCTCCTGCATGACCTCGAAGGCCGGGCGCTGCGCCGGGGATATACGACTGGTCAGCTCTTTCTCGCCGCGGAGGATCGCATCGCGGCCGAAGCGCTCGTCGAGCGCTTTGCTGACTGCGGCAAATTCCCGACGAACATCCGGATGGAGCGTAGTGGACAAAGCCACCTGGCTGCGGCCATTCTTCTTCATCTCGGCGGCTAAATGGGTCAGCGCGTCATCCGCCGCTTTCGACAGTCCCGGAATGGCTACCGCCATGCGCCGGCGTTCTTCGGTCACGGCCTGGCGCTCGACATCGAGCGCGTTGGTATGAGCCGCAGCGAGCGAGCGCAGGCGAGCCGCCGCTTCGGGCACCGCCCGCACCGCGTCACGCCTCTCCCGGCCCGGCGCCAGCATTCGGTCCGTGAGGCGATCAGATCCGCGTAGCGCCCCGTAGGCACCGGGTTCGTTGGTGACACCGGCAGCGATGCGATCTCCGGCAATACCCTTCTCCAGCAGTTCCTCAATTTTGCCAACCGCGCCGGCTGCGTCGCGCCAAATCGTCTTGGCGGTGTCAGCAAGCGCTTCTCGCTGCTGCCGGTAGAGGGGCGTGGCCAGCGCGCGGGATCGCGCTTCCTCGTCAATCGGCGTCCTGAATTCCGTGACGGCGGCAAGCATAGGCAGCATGGCGGTGGTCTCCTTTTCCAGATCGACGGATGCGCCGGCGACGATTTTAGAGCGGTCCTGACGCTCTGCGAGATATTGATGCTCCGCAAAGCGCTTCACGGCTGCGAAGAGGCTCGCTAACTCCTGGCGCTTCTCTGTCGGGAAATCTTCCGGCATGCGCTCGATCATGTTGCGGTTGGCGACCAGGTCAGCCCTCGACGTAAATGCACTCCAACCGAACCGCGCCGATATGGCTTCGCTGATGGCTTTGATTTCCTGGACAACCGATCGATCCTCGGCAGCGATCGCAAATGCAGCTTTGTAGGTGTCGTGCCCGCCGCGTTCGCACACAGCTTCGATTTCGGTCAATCGTGCCATCGCCTTCTTCGACAGCGCCGGAACCGACAGCGACATCTCACGGCGTCGTACGCGTTCGCCGCCAATGAACCGCTCGGCATCCCTGCGGAATTCCGTCGCATGAGCACGCGCCAGCGTCAGCAGTTCCGCCATGGCGGCTATAGCCGCGCCGCGCTCGGTCCGGGCAGCACGGCCGTCGACGATTTGGTCGGATCCCCACAGACGACCGAGGCGATCCGGTGTAACCGCGAGATCCTCGGCGAGCGTGCGTGGCTCGATGCCGGCGTCCGACGCCAGCGCGTTCAAGCGGACAAGCGCCGCATCCGGATCGCGATAGATTTTCTCCAGTACAGGCCGCAGGATCGCCCCCCGCTCCTTCCATCGTTCCGAGGACAGTTGCGCACGGCGCGCGGCGTCATCGACGCTGCGGGAGAATTTCATGGTGGGCGGGATCAGATACTTTCCGCTGGACGGGATTTCCGCAGCGAGCGTTTCGCTGTGAGCCTCATGATAAGAAACGCGCCGCTCGCGCTCGATCGCAAGGCCGAGCGCCACGCTCGCCCGCTCCCAGAGCGTCGCCACCTGCTCGTGCTTTTCCGCAATCCACGCCAGCCGCCGGGAAACGCCATCCTCCATCCCGGCCGCGATCCCGGCGAATGTATCGATGCCGCGCCGCCGCGCGAAATCCTGGGCGTGCGCCTGATAGCCATCCTCGCTCTCGAAATCGAGCGTCGTGGTCTTGGCGCCGGATCGCCCGAGACGCTCGATGAGCTGTTTGAACAATTCCGGTCGATGTCTCTCCCGTTCGATCCGCTCCTGGCGCGCGTCGGCAGCTTCGACCTGCGTCGCCGTCCAGACATTACGATCGACTTCTTTTTCCTCGAACCGCTTCTGACCGGTTTGCACGTCAATGACAGGAACCTTGACCGTGACCCGTTCCACTCCATCCTTGCGCAGAGTGACGGTGTCGCCGGTCGAGACACCGCCCTTGGCCAGCGCCTTCGGCAGGCTCACACCCCAGACACGATGGACGGCTCCGTCATCCGTCTTCACATCCGCAAAGGGGCTCTCGTCCGCATCATCATCATGCGGCCGGAACTTGGCATGTCCGGTTTCCACCAGCTCGCCGGTGACACCCGCCGCATGATCGGCACCCGGCCTTCGTCCCCATTCCGGCTTTGCCTCAAAATCCTCGCGTGCGGCATAGAGATCGGCGCGGTCGCGGTGCCGGGTCATCGCCACATAGGTCAGATGCTGGTCCATCATGCCGGTGGCCAGCACAAATGTCCGATCGACCGTCGACCCCTGAGATTTATGAATGGTCGCAGCATAGCCATGATCGACATTGCGATAGCTGTCCTCGCTGAAGACGACATCGCGTCCGTTGTCGAGACGTACCGAAAGCAAGATGTCGCCACGTTTGTCGCCAGTCGAAACCACCGTGCCGAGCATACCGTTCTTCACATATTGCGGACCGAGGTGTTGTGCTCGCGGGTCGAGGAAACGGGCGTTTTCCAGGAAGATGATCCGGTCGCCCACCGCGAATTCGCGGAGGCCGCGCTCGGTCTGGAATTCGCGGGCGCCTGCCACGGCGCCCTCCTCGATCATGACGTTGCGCAGGGACGCATTGAGCTTCTGCACGTCCGCGTTGGTGTGTGCCAAAACCAGCAGTTCGTCGCCACGAAGGCGGCCGGAATTTTCCCAATCGGCGGATTTCTGAAGCAGGTCGCGGCGGGCATCAGTCCAATCGGCGACGAGGCGCTCGACCAGTTCGGTACGGGTTTCGGTCTCGACAATGCGGCCCTGCCGTGCATAGGCGTCGAGGCCCTCTTCGACCTTGCCGCGGGCGAAGAGGCGCGAGGCCTCGCGCGCCCACTGTTCGCGCTGGCGGCGTACGCCGGCAAGTTCGGCAAAACCGATCCGCTCGGTGATCGCACGGAACGCCGCACCAGCCTGGATCGGCTGAAGTTGCATAGCGTCACCGACCAGGACGACTTTCGCCTCCGCCTCCTCGGCAATCTTCAGGACGCGTGCCATCTGCTGTGAGGAGATCATGCCGGCTTCATCGATGACAAGCACATCGCCGTGATTGAGCTGCTCCCGCCCGTTGGCCCAGGCCAGTTCCCAGGACGCGAGTGTTCGCGACCGGATGCCGGAACTGTCCTCCAGCCCCTCGGCTGCCTTGCCGGCAAGTGCTGCACCGATCACCCGCCGACCGTCGCTTTCCCAGGCAACGCGTGTCGCAGCAAGTAGCGTCGACTTGCCGGCACCGGCAAGGCCCACTACCGCGGCGATGGCATTGTCGCGTGTGACATGTCTGATGGCATCGACCTGCTCAGGATCGAGCCGGAAGAGCTTTTCCGGATCCAGCGTCTCGACTTTTTTGATCGCAGCCGCGACCGCGCGATCTGCAACTGCGAACCCGCCGCGTTCCGCCAGAATGCGCGCCGACTGCGCCATGTCGTATTCGATGCGCAGGATCTCGCGCGTCGTGAAGACCGCCGGTTCCGTCGCGTTGCCGGTCTGGGTGTCGACCGCCTGCGGCTTCAACAACACCAGATCGTCAGAAGCCATCAGCCGCGCGCGGATATTGGCGAAGTCCGAGGGATCGTCGACAGTGCGATGCAGCGCCTTGGCGATATCGCGCTCATCGAAGGTGGACCGCTCGTTGGCGAGCTGCTTCAGCAAAAGCTCGGGATTGGCGAGCAGTCGGTCGGCCATCTCCTGCCGGCGCGCGAGAACGGCCGGCGCGAAATACATTTCGACGCCCTTGCGCGCGAGCGCCGCCTTCTCCGGCCCAAGGTGTCTTTGTGCGATCCCGTCAAAACCCTGTTCAACATAGGAGCGACCGTCAAGACGGATCTCATGGCCGGCCATCGCCAGATGCCGGTTGGCGGTTTCCGCCCAGGCAAATTTCCATGCCTTCATGGTTTCCTTGTCGCCGGCCCAAAGCTTATAGATGATTTTACCGTTCGGCCGGTCAGGCGTGACGATGCGTAACGGCTCGCCATCCTCGCCCAGCACCGGCACCCTCTTCGGCCCGAAGCCCTCCTCCGTCAGAGGCCTGAGCGTGGTCATCAGATGGATATGCGGATTCCGATCCTTGTCATGAAACACCCAGTCCGCGACCATACCCTTGGAGGTAAGATTGTCCCGGACGAACTCGCGGACCAGGGCGATGTTCTCCGCCCGCGTCAGCTCTTCCGGAAGCGCGATGATCAGCTCGCGGGCGAGCTGCGCATCCGCCCGCGTCTCGAAGGCATCGACCGCATTCCAAAGTGCTTCGCTGGCCTTGGCGACGGGCTGCCCGTCGACCGCCGTCCTTAGCCAGGTCGGGACATCGCCCGGCAGCGCCAGTTCCTCATGCGCCAATTCACGCGACCCACCGCGATAACTGAAGGAGGTTCCGGCCTGTTCGTCCATCATCCGGGCACGATGGCGATAGGCAGCCGCCGAGACGATGCTGCGTCCCGCTCCCCTGCCGATAACCTGCGCTCTGACGAACATGATCGCCACTGCCGTCTCCTGACTTCTCAAGCACGTCGCCCCAGCGACGTATATTGCGCCCTCAAACCGATCGGACCGAAGGCCCGATGCCGCTTTTCCGGAAGACGGCCACCGGCCGGAATTCCGGCTGCGACGTTTTTGAGTGAATGGAAGATAGCCTATTTAACTATTTTATTCTAGTTAGTATAATCACCGCGTTGAAGGTAATTTTGGTAAAGGGAAAAATCACCAATGGCTGTAAAATCATCGATTTTTGAGCTCGATGCCCAGATGGAGAGGCTCCGAGAACGCAGACGTTCTCTGATAGTTAAATCCGCCGAACGGTTTGCCCGCGCTGCCACGAAATCCGGGCTGGCGGAGATGGAGATCTCCGACGAGGAAGTGGATCGGATCTTCGAAGAGATCGCCGCGCGATTTCGCAAAGAGGAGAAGAAAGGGTCTGGTGGCGCAGCTCATCAAACGCGTCGACCAACAGATGGTGGGGCTGGAACGCAGGAGGCGGTTTCAAATGACCGCTGACCGTAAACACGAGGCTCGCGAAAAATTCCTGCTCGGTGGCATCGTCGTCAAAGCGGGCCTGTCGAAGGTCGACCGGGCGTTCCTGCTCGGCGGCCTCATCGAACTGGCGAAGTTGTCGGCGGACTCATCGGAACATCGGCGGCTACGCGATATCGGCGAGGAAGCGTTCAAGGCACCTTCGTTGAAGAACGATGCAACATGCACCGAGGAGACGGCGGAATGGCCGTAACGCGCAAACCGCATCCGAGCCTGTTGCTCACCCTCGTGCCGATCATCGTCACCGCAATCATCGTCTATATCGTTGCATGGCGGTGGACGGGGCTGGCCGCAGGCATGTCGGGCAAGACGGAATATTGGTTCCTGCGCGCCGCTCCCATGCCGCCGTTTTTGTTTGGGCCGCTTGCCGGGCTGTTGGTGGTTTGGGCTTTGCCCATGCATCGCCGGCGGCCGATCGCGATTGCGAGCCTGATTTGCTTTCTGGCTGTGGTGGGCTTTTATGGCCTCAGAGAATATGGACGCCTTGCTCCGTCCGTCGAGCGCGGTATCGTCACCTGGGACTATGCCCTTTCCTATCTCGACATAGTTGTCGTGATAGGCGCCTTGTGCGGCTTCATCGCCGTGGCGGTGTCGGCGCGCATCTCGACAGTGGTGCCCGAACCGGTGACGCGCGCCAAGCGCGGAACGTTCGGGGACGCAGATTGGCTTTCCATGTCATCGGCGGCACGACTATTTCCCGACGATGGCGAAATCGTCGTCGGCGAGCGGTACCGCGTCGACAAGGACATCGTCCATGCGCTGCCGTTCGATCCCAACGATTCCTCGACCTGGGGACACGGTGGCAAGGCGCCCTTGCTCACCTACAGGCAGGATTTCGATTCCACCCATATGCTCTTCTTTGCCGGGTCGGGTGGATACAAGACCACCAGCAATGTTATCCCCACGGCGCTGCGTTATACGGGACCTCTGATATGCCTCGACCCTTCCACAGAGGTCGCGCCGATGGTCGTCGAACACAGAAAAGAGAAACTCGCGCGCGAAGTCATGGTGCTCGATCCAACGAACCCCATCATGGGCTTTAATGTTCTCGACGGCATCGAGCACTCACAGCGGAAGGAGGAGGATATCGTCGGCATCGCCCAAATGCTTCTATCCGAAAGCCAGCGCTTTGAATCCTCGACAGGCGCCTATTTTCAAAACCAGGCGCACAATCTTCTGACCGGACTTCTTGCCCACGTGATGCTGTCGCCGGAATATGCCGGAAGGCGAAACCTGCGCAGTCTGCGGCAGATCGTATCCGAACCCGAGCCTTCGGTGCTAGCCATGTTGCGCGAAATCCAGGAACGTTCGGCATCGGCCTTCATCCGCGAAACCTTGGGCGTGTTCACCAACATGACCGAGCAGACTTTCTCGGGCGTCTATTCGACGGCGTCGAAGGATACGCAATGGCTATCGCTTGACAGCTATGCCGCCCTCGTCTGCGGCAATGCCTTCAAGTCGCGTGACATCCTTGCCGGCGGCAAGGACGTGTTTCTCAACATCCCGGCATCGATCCTGCGTTCCTATCCCGGCATCGCCCGCGTGATCATCGGCGCGCTGATCAATGCAATGGTCCAAGCCGACGGCAGCTTCAAGCGCCGGGCGTTGTTCATGTTGGATGAGGTCGACCTGCTCGGCTATATGCGCGTGCTCGAAGAGGCTCGGGATCGCGGCCGCAAGTACGGGATCTCAATGATGTTGATGTACCAATCGGTCGGGCAGTTGGAGCGGCATTTCGGGAAGGACGGCGCGACCTCATGGATCGACGGCTGCGCCTTTGCCTCCTACGCAGCGATCAAAGCGCTCGATACGGCCCGCAACGTCTCGGCACAATGTGGTGAGATGACGGTCGAGGTGAAGGGAAGTTCCCGCAACATCGGCTGGGATCCCAAGACCAGCGCATCGCGCAAATCGGAGAACGTCAATTTCCAACGCCGGCCCTTGATCATGCCGCACGAGATCACCCAGTCGATGCGCAAGGATGAGCAGATCATTATCGTCCAGGGCCATAGTCCGATCCGCTGCGGCCGCAGCATCTACTTCCGGCGGAAGGAGATGAACGTGGCGGCGAAGGTCAACCGTTTCGTCAAGTCGGGGCTATGAGACGCCGCCGGCGTAGCCGTTAGCGGTCCCGCCGGCGATAGCGCTCGAATGGATCCTCAACACCCGGCGGGGCGATCCAGTCGACGAAGAGCGTGTAGCCGCCGGCGAAGGCAACGAGGCCGGTCGCCATCAGCAGGAAGGTCCAAAACGGCATCTCGTGGGCAGCGCCAGGGTGGGCGAAGACGACAATTGCCATCGGCACCATCATGAGTGCGGCGAGGATCATCATTCCGGTGAAAGGACGGAACATGCAGAGCACGTAGAAAGCCAGATACCACGCGCAACAGAGCGCACCTTTCACGATGCCGCCGACGATGGCCACAAACGATCTTCCAAGAATACACCCGAGGCGAAGAAGCGGATGTTCACGCTTCGGCTTGATTGGGCCTTTGGTGATAAGCTGTTTCTCGACCATCGCACCGTCTTGCTCGATCCATTCCTCCGGTCCCCTCGGTTGCCGGCAATGTCAAAGCGTCGATTTTGGGACAGTCTATTTCATATCACAGAACAAAAAAAGAACATTCCACGGCGACGCGCGGAATATGTCGGGTTCTCGTAAGGAACAGGCGGCCGGTTGATCCGGTGGAGCCGTCGCGCGAAAGGGATCGTAACCGGAGGCGGAAACCGCAGAGCGGGTTCCGTGAGCGTTGCGAGAGCAGCGTGAATAGAGCCCGGCCGCCGCAGGCGGTTCGCCCCCAACACCGTTGCAGCGGGACAGCCAATCCATCACGAACATGAATCGCAGCAGGGCTTTCGATTCATAAGTGTCGTTGGACCTGGATTCGGCGATCGGCGATTCTCGTCCCATGCTCGCTCAACCCTATCATCTCTATATCGAACGCGCCGACGCGGCAAAGAACATGGCGCGCTTCTATGCGCTTTCGATCGAGCCGACTCTGTTCGGCACACCTTGTCTGACACGCCGCTGGGGACGCATCGGCTCCAGGGGACAGTCGATGGTGCATCACTTTGATCGGGAAGAAGAGGCAGTGTCGATGTTTCTCGACCTGCTGCGAACGAAGCGAGCCAGGGGTTACAGAACTCGACCACACATGAAACTCCAAGGCCTCTCCTGATACCTCAGCCGGCGACCGAAGCAGCGCTTCAGGCTCGACCGGCGGTCGAGCCGGTGAGCCGAGCCCGCTCGGACGGCAAAAGCCGCCCTCAAAAGGGAGGCTCGGCATCGATCGTGCCCTCCTGCTCGGCTATTGCGACATTCAGTTCGGCTTGGGCAATCTCAAGCTCTACTTCGATCTGGTGACGTTCGGCCAGCTCGGCGTTGTTCAACTCGATCCGCAGTTCCTCGATATGCTGTTCCAGTGTCATCTTCGTCTCCTTGACGTTTGTGAAAGACGACGCCGGGGGTCGTGAGGATTGTGCCGGGTCAAGGATCGCGGCACGCGACCGGCGGAGCCGGCGAGTGGGGGAGCCGATTTTGTTGCAGCGGAGTGCAACGCAGCGGAGGCAAAATTGGGGGAACCGCTCGTCCTTGAGGCGGCGCGATCCTCATGACACACTTGGCGATCTGATCAGACAGGCTTTGGTCTCGTATGGCACCACAGCAGGAGTGCAAGCCGGCTCGATGCCCGCTTGCACTCCTCACATTTTCGGAACGAGCCGCACCCTGATTGGCGCGAAGCCGGCCCCGATCGCTCGGGGCCAACTGCTTGCTCTTCAGTTCGGGCTGTTCCAGAGGATCACCTTCTTGTTCGGATCGCCGCCCGGGGCTTGTGCCAGGTTGCCGAAGATCACGCCGATCTCGGGAGCCTCCAGCTTCACCGAGAGATATTCCTCGCCGGTCTGCCGGGCGGTGCGGTTCCAGCCGGCGCCGATCTCGAATCCCGTCTTGCGGTGGATGACGCGGTAGTCCGGGGCTTCCTCACTCGACTTGCTTGCGTTCGGGACGATGGCGATCGGGGCGTTGACCCGGATGGTGGCGAAGACGCCTTCGAGAGTGCCGTCGGTCTTTTCAGTGAGCGTTGCGATCGTGGTGGCCATGGTTCTGTCTCCTTCGGTTGTTCGGGACCATTCCCGATGGCGCACGAAGAGACGGCCGATCTGCTGCGGTCAGCTCGCTTGAAAATTTTGCAAAATTCTATTTTCCGCCAAGACCAAAAAACCGAAATCGAATTTTGCAAAAAATTTCGGGCGAGTCTTACCCCTTCAGGGGTTGGCCGCCAAAGCAGGCGGTCGTCTATATGAGCGACATAAAACGGGAATGGTTCGGGGCAACTGAAGGGCGCCACAAACCATCATTCCGCCCGGTCCAGCGCTAAGGGATATCGGCAGCACACCTTCTCAGCGCTTCGCCCCTATCCTGATCAGCGCCATGCACCGCCCGCCCCCAATTGCTTCAGGCGGATGAGCTTGCCCCTTCCGGATATCATCCCCTTGTCCGATCTTGAAGTCGATGCTGGCCAGTACACCGCTGTCTGCAGAATGCACGCCAATGGTCGGATGAAGCTGTTCTGCCAGGGCTCAGTGGCGGACCTTCCGCCAACCCGTTTGTCAGCGACGGGTCGTCCTCACCCTCGGTATCCGCCAGGCACGCCGCCATCGGCATACACGCGGCTCCGCGCGATCAAGGCCGGTTTCGTCAGCGGCACCAAGTCCGTCGGAGATCACAAGGCAGCAGGATCCGAGCAGGTCACGAAGGGGATGCCGTAGAGCGGGACATTCTGATCCTGCGAAACGAACTGCGCACCCTCCGCTACGGCCTGAGCCATGAGGAGATGATCGAAGGGATCGCGGTGATGAAGTGGAAGAGCAACGAGTGCGTGAAGATGCGCATCTGTGATATCTCGCCGATCGAATCCTTGATCCGGCAGGATCGCAAGAATCTCTTCTATATCGGCATCAAGTTTGCCGATCCGCTGCTTCACGGCGATTTCCCAAAGGGAGACAGCACTGACCAGGACGTCGTTCTCAGGATCGCCGATGAGGCGACGCGCATGGCTGCCCAGCTTCTCGTCGTCGTTCAGCCACCACAGCAACGCATGCGTGTCGAGCAGCAGCCTCACGTCCCGTCTTCCATGGACGCCAGAACATCCGCCGGCAGGCTGTCGAAGTCTTCAGCAATCTTGATCTTCCCCCGCAAGGCGCCAGGCTCGCGGACGACGACCTGTTGCGACGGTGGCCCGATTTCCGCAACAACCTTGTGATGGGACGTCAGGACAAACCTCTGTCCGTCCTCGACCTGCTTGAGGAAAGATGTCAGATTACCGCGAAACTCCCGGACGCCGACGCGGCGGGGAGTTGATGTCTGCTGCCGGGATTGAGGCATGGCTAGGCTCCGTTACAAAAGGAAATGTGTACACAATTTCCTAAGAATGCAAGTGCCGCCTCAGCGTAGGAACGATGGCGCCCGCGCTCCATGCGCTGGCACCGGCAGGAACTCACGGCCCATCGTCATACCCCTCGCCGCGCGCCAACCGGTCAATCTCCGCGGCAAAGAGTTCCTTATGCTCCTCCGGCATGTCGGAAACGCGATGGGCGCGACGAGGATCGCCGCCGCCGGGCATCTGCTTATAATGCTCATAGCTCATCAGCACGAAACGGGGTTTCTTGTGCTTGGTGAGGACGACTGGTTCGTGGCTGGCGGCGGTGAAAACGTCGCCAATCCGCTTGTTGAGATCGCCGGTCGTGAAGTGCCGCATCGTCTTGCTCCTTTAAAGATCTCCACGATATCCAGATTCGCACGAAAACGGCGCTCACGCGCCGCCTTCTCCAAAGCGCCAGACAGGGATACCGAAGCGACGGGCTTTGTCGGCGAGATTACCCGTGATGCCGGAACCGGGGAAGACGATAACACCGGCGGGCATCACCGACAGCATGTCGTCGTTGCGGCGGAAGGGTGCGGCCTTGGCATGCTTCGTCCAGTTCGGCTTGAAGGCGATCTGCGTCACCTTGCGGTTCTCCGCCCAGCATGACGCGATGCGTTCGGCGCCTTTCGGCGAGCCGCCATGCAACAGGATCATCTCGGGGAATTTCGTATGCGCGCGATCGAGCGCGTCCCAGATCGCCTCGTGATCGTTGTAGTCCGTGCCACCGCCGAAAGCGATTTTCGTTCCTGCCGGGATCAGTACCTCGGTTTCGGCATAGCGGCGGGCGGAGAGGAAGTCTTTGGAGTCGATCATCGCCGCGGTCATATTGGCATGGCTTACCTTGGAGCCCGCGCGCGGCCGCCAGGCTGATCCGATCTGTGCTTCGAAGAGGTCGGCGGCATAGTCGCGCATGAACTCGAAGGCATTGCGGCGCTCGAGAAGCGTGATGCCTTCGGCGATCAGGCGTTCGAGCTCGACGCTTTTGACTTCCGAACCGTCCTGTTCGCGCTGCCCAGTGCGTTGGCCGTCTTCGTTGCGCTGAAGTTCGCGCTGGATCCGCTCGCCGCCACGATGGAAGAGGTTGACCATCGACCACAGCAGGTCTTCGAGATCGGGCTCCAGCCGCGTGTCGCCGAGCATTTCGAACAGGGCGTCGAACATCGCGGTCAGCGCCGATTGAACGACCGGCTCTTCCGGCAGCGGCCTCGGATCCGGCTCGTCCTGGAAGGGGCGATGGCCGTGGATCTGCATCTCGTAGATGAAGCGGTCGGTCGGGGAAGAGGCGTGACGCGGTTCGAAAGTGTCGTCGATGGGGAGGGTAAGGTTCATGTTGGTCTCCGTCGGTTTGGGCCGCGCCTCTCGCGGCCTGACGGCGATCCCCGTTCAGGCGGTGGGCGGGCCGGAACCGCGAGCAAAGCGAAGCGGCCCAGCGCAGCGCCGGGCGGCTGAGGGAAGGTTTCTTGTCCCGCGAGGAGCGCCGGCTCGGCATTGGCCCGGCGAGTGCGAACCGCTCTCAACATCAGCCAATGCCAAGCCTGCGCGGGGAAGAAACCTGACCGATCCGCTGAAGGCCCGAACGCCGCATGGTAAGGGTCGCCTCTCGGCAGGCTGCAGGCGCGCGCTATCCGACCGGTGACAAGCGGGGACCGACCTTCCCCACATGCCGCCCCGCCCATCGCCCTTCGCTCCCAACCCGATCACGCATACAGAAAGGCCTGAGCATCTTCCGGCGCCAGTTGGGCTTTGAGGTTGGCGATGAGCCGGTCCGGGCCGAGCCGGCGCAGGTCCTCGTTGAAATCGCCGAGTTGAGAGGTGAGCACGAGCGGCAGGATGCCGAGCGATTGCGCCCGGCGGCTCAATCCCTCGATGCCGTGCCGGCCAGCAGCATCGGCATCGGCGGCAATGTAAAGGCGCTGGCACCCGATCGGCGGCCGGAAGGCGGCGAGGTGATTGGCGGTCAACGCCGAGACCATCGGCATGCCAAGCATCACGTGCGACAGCGACAATATGCTTTCGAGCCCCTCGCCGGCAGCCATGACCGGGACAGGGCCTTGGACGGGAAAGTGCAACCGGACGGCGTTACCAAGCAGCCTGCCCAGCGCGCGGCGGGGATCGTCCACCTTTGCCTTGCCGTCACCCTCCGGGTCGAGCCAAGTGCGATGCACGCCGGTGATCGCACCGGAGCGATCGGTCACGGCGGCAATCAACGCGGGATAGGTGCTGGTCCTGCCGCTTACGAGGTCGCGATAATAGCACGACGGGTGGAAGCGCAGAGCCGGGTGCAAAGACGCCCGCAGGATGCCACGCTGGCGCAAGTAGTTGTCGGCCAAGGTGCCAGGGAGCGGCTGCGTCATGCGGAATAGGCGGCGTGCGCGTTCTGCGGCCGGCCTGGCGACCGGCGGCTCGTCATAACCGTCGTCCCTGCGCGACGACATCGGTTCGGATTGAGGCAAGCTCAGAAATCGCCGCGCCTCATCGGCGACGTCGCGGAAATCGACAAGGCCGCGGGTTTCCCGCACGAGATCGAGCATATCGCCATATTCGCCCGTCGCGGCGTCCGTCCAATGTCCAACACGGGGACCCATGAGGTGGACATAGAGCGAGCGGCCCTTGATGTTGGCGACATCGCCAACAACCCAGTAGTTGCCGGCCCGATGGCCGGCAGAAAGGTAGTGCCGGCAGACCGCCTCGGCATCGCGTGCGAGACGGTTCGCAAGTTCGGAAGCGGACAGCATGGCTGTCACGCCCGGCCGGCGACATCGATGATGCGATGCTGTTCGATAAGGCGGGACAGGATCGCCGGCCCTTCATCCGTGGTCGGGATGAAGAACCTGACCTTCCAGGCGATCATTTCGGAGAACAGACCGATGGAGCGCAACCAGTCGCGCATCCCGTCGGTGAAGCCGGTGACTTCGATGCGATGATCGTTCATCACCCGCGCCCGCCGCAGCGTCATATTGCCGGCTAGGCCGATAACCGAAGAGCCTCCGAGCAGCGATTGCCAGATCTCGCCAGGGCTGACGACCTCGGTCCGGTCGGGCCCAAAATTCTGGCAAAGTCGCGTAAGTCCCTCCGGGGAGATCAGTCGTCCCACGACACGCTCACCCTCGTCGGTCTGAAGACGATAGACCCGGCAATAGTCCTGCGGCAGCAGTTTCCAGATCGGCAGCAAAAGGCCGGAGACCACATGCATGGTCGATACTGAGAATTCGGGGAGACTGGCGACCTCGGCCTCCCAGGCGACGGAAAAGCTCTGCTCGTCCGCTTCCTCCCAGTTCGTCTCTGCAAGCTGACGAACCTCGAAACGGATTTCGTCCATCGGCCGGATGAGCGCCAGACGCGGCTGCACAGAGCCGTCATCGAGCATCACTGAGCGCGTTGGAACCTGAACCGCCGGGCGGCCGGACTTGCCATTGATCATCAGCTTCGCTTGGCGATCATGCGCTGCAAGTTTCAGGGCGTCGGCAAGCAGCATCGGCTTATTGCGATCCATGCGTTCGATCGTCAGAAGATGCGACTGCGCGCCGGTGGCCGGATGAGTGTAGACCAGTCGCCGGTCTTTCACTGTCATACGATCTGCCGTCAGTGTCTCCAAGCCTTTGTCATAGACACCGGCCGAAATTGCGCCCTCGATCCGGGCAGCTAGCAATTGTTCGAAAGCATCGAACAGTAGGTTCTGCATCACGATCGTCAGCGCCAACATCCGATTGAGGAAGGTATGGATCGGTGGCAGCTCATCCTTGAGGCCTCCCTCCTCCGCCGTCAGCGACAGGCCGGTGATCGTCTCGAATGTGTCGAGCGAGCAACCCTCAATGCCACCGCGGTGGATGCGCTTGTAGAACTGCCGCAGCGCGTCGCGGGCATATTGAGATTCGAGATTGTCCTCCGAGCGGAACATGCCCTGCCCGCCGGTCTGGCGCTGCCCGCGGGTGATGGCGCCGAGCGGGTCGAGACGACGGGCGATGGTCGACAGGAATCGCCGTTCCGCCTTGACGTTGGTGGCAATCATGCGGAAGCGCGGCGGCTGCGCCTGGTTGGTGCGATGGCTGCGCCCGAGACCCTGGATCGCCACGTCCGCCCGCCAGCCGGCCTCCAGGAGGTTATGCAGACGCAGGCGTTGGTTCTTGGCGCCGGTGTCGGCATGGTAGGAGCGTCCAGTGCCGCCGGCTTCGGAGAAGATCAGGATCGGTTTCTCGCCATCCATGAAAGCGCGGGTCTCGTCGAGATTGGCACTGCCCGGCCGGCTCTCGACGGCAAAGCGGTCGATCGTGCCGCCACCGTCGAGGCGGACGATGCGGCGTGTACGGCCGGTGATTTCGGCGACGCGATCCGTACCGAAATGCTGGACGATCTGGTCGAGCGCGGTCGGGATCGCCGGCAGGCTGCCGAGCCGTTCGAGCAACGCGTCCCGACGGACGACCGCTTCCCGGCACAGAACAGGGTTGCCATCGGCATCATAAACCGGCCGTGACAGCAGATTACCTTCGGCGTCGGAATATTCCTCGAACAGTTGGGTCGGGAAGGAATGGATGAGATATTCGGCGACGATCTCGCGCGGGGTGACATCGACCTGGATATCGCCCCAGTCTTCGGTCGGGATTTCCGCGAGCCGGCGTTCTGTGAGGGACTGACCGGTCGAAATGATCTGGATGATCGCCGCATGGCCCTCCTCCACATCGGCGTTGATCGTACCGATCAGCGCCGGCGTCTTCATCGAAGTCAGCAGGTGGTTGAAAAACCGCTGCTTTGAGCTCTCGAAGGCGGAGCGGGCGGCGGCCTTGGCGTTTTTGTTGAGCGTACCCTTGTTGCCGGCCTCACCGGTCGCACCGGTTATGCCAGTGGCTTCGAGGGCCGCGTCAAGATTGTTGTGAATGACCTGGAAGGCCTCGGCATAGGAATCGTAGATCCGAACCTGTTCATCGGTCAGTTGATGTTCGAGGATGTCATATTCGACGCCCTCGAAGGACAGCGAGCGCGAGGCGTAGAGGCCCATGGCCTTCAGATCACGGGCGAGCACTTCCATCGTCGCCACCCCGCCATCCTCGATCGCCGCGAAGAACTCCGAGCGGGTTGAGAACGGAAAATCGGCGCCGCCCCAGAGACCGAGGCGTTCAGCATAGGCGAGAGATTCCACCTCCGATGCGCCTGTGGCAGAAACGTAGACGACGCGGGCGTCGGGAAGAGCGCGTTGCAGGCGAAGACCGGCACGGCCTTGCTGAGAGGCGGCCTTGTCGCCGCGGTCGGACCTGCCACCGGCGGCATTGGCCATGGCATGGCCTTCATCGAAGATCACGACGCCGTCAAAGGCGTCGCCGAGCCAATCGACGATCTGCTGGACGCGCGATCGCTTTCCTTCGCGCTCGTCGGTGCGCAATGTGGCAAAGGTGACGAACAGGATGCCTTCATCGAGCTTAATCGGCCGGCCCTGACGGAACCGTGACAGCGGTGTCACCAGAAGCTTTTCCTGGCCGAGCGCGCTCCAGTCGCGTTGCGCATCCTCGATCAGGGTCTCGGACTTCGAGATCCACAGATGGCGGCGCCGGCCTTTTAGCCAGTTATCGAGAATGATGCCGGCAGCCTGGCGGCCTTTGCCGGCACCCGTGCCGTCGCCCAGAAACCAGCCGCGACGAAAGCGGACAGCGCCCTCCGTTTCGGGGGTCACAGCCCTCAGATTGTCGAAACTGGCATCGACGGACCAGTGGCCGGCAAGATAGCCCGAATGGGCCTCACCGGCATAGATCACGCTCTCGAGCTGGGCGTCGGAGAGATCGCCGCCGGTGACGAGGCGCTTCGGCAGATGCGGCCGATATGTCGGCTTGGGTGGCGCGACCGACGCCATGGCGACGGATTCGACCAGCTTGTCCGGGTGAGGTTTCGCATCCGGGATGTGGATCGCCTGTAGCTGGTAAGGTTCGTAGATCCCGTCGGCGACATCGGCGCGGGAGTTCGACGTTCCGTCACGCAGTCCGTAGACGAGCTCGACGACCTCATCGTTGATCGGACCTGGCAGCGGAGACACTGGACGTGGCGCGCGAGGGGCGGGCGAAGGACGGGTTACTGGAGCCGCGACCGCTGAGGGGTGCATGATGTTGGCGGCTTTGCGCGCAGCCATTTTTGCCGCCCAGGCGCGCAGGATATCGTTGGAAAGCGCGCCGAGGGAGTTCGGCGCGGGCGAAGGCGAGCGGGGCGGCAGGCCCGAGATCCAGGAAAGCAATGTTTCCAGTTCGGAAGCGAGGCCGTGCGAGGCAATGAGGTGTGCCGGATCGGCAGCGGCAATCTTGTCGATCACCGTCAGGCGGGTTTCCATTGTCGTGCCGTGCCGTGCATAGATAGAACCGTCGATCGCGGCGCTGAACAGAACCGTGCCACGCTCCTGCAGGCGGACAAAAGCGTCGCGCCATTTGGGATTGTCGGGGGAAAGGCTGGAGCCGGTAATCGCCACCAGCCGGCCGCCTGGGACCAACCGTGCGAAGGCGGAAGAGAGATGACGCCATGTGGCGTCGGCCAAGCGGCCCTCGACATGAACGCCAGCGGAAAACGGCGGGTTCATCAGCACAGCAGTCGGGCGAACCGAGCAGTCGAGATAGTCGTCGATATGGGCAGCGTCATGTTGCGTGACCGGCGATCCCGCAAACAACGGCTCCAGAAGCGCGTGGCGGACCGCCGTATACTCGTTGAGCGCCAGGCGTGCATGCGCGAGTTCGGCGAAGACCGCCATCAGGCCCGTCCCCGCGGACGGTTCGAGCACCATGTCGCCGGCCATGATGCCAGCCGCGCGAGCCGCGACAAAGGCCAGCGGCATCGGCGTGGAAAACTGCTGCAGCTGCTGGCTCTCCTCGGAGCGTCGCGTGTGGGTCGGGATCAGGCCTGCGACCCGGATGAGCATGGCAAGCGCGGCCTGCGGCGCGCTCGCGTGCGCCGAAATCGCCGCGCCGAACTTGCGCAGAAAGAGCACCTGTGCGACCTCGGTTGCCTCATAAGCATCTTTCCACGCCCAAAAGCCCTCGGCATCCGAGCCACCGAAAACCTCGGTCATGACGGTCTTGAGATCGGTTGTGCCGATGGATCGGCCGTGCTCGAGCAACGGAAGAAGCGCGTTGCCAACGCCAAGAATTGCGGTTGGAGGGCTCACGCGGTTCGCGGCAACGAGAGGCGTAGCGGCCGCATTCGCAGCCACCGAAGAGATGACGTTCATGGGAAATCCCGTCGAGAGCGAGAAAAGACCGGCCTCGCCGAGCGCTCTCTAAGCCCCGCCTGGCCGACCCTTCCCGACCCTTCTCTCCCTCCTCCACAGCGCCGCGCCCTACCTCAGAGAACGGGGCAGCCGTCGGTGCGCGCGTGAACTGAAACCATCAAGCTTTCAGATTCCGCCGCGCAAACTTCTAATCAACAGCGTGGTGACTTCTAATTATCAGGCTTCACAGTTCCAATTTTCAGAGAACCAGCCGCAATACAATTGCCGTAAGGCGATAGGACAAAGCTCTTCAAGACCCTGAAAATCCCTGAAGGGAACTGTGATTTTACTGACTAATTTATGATAGTAAAATACGCGTTCACCGTGTAACCTCCATGAGGAACGGGAGAACCAAGGTGCGGAAATTCGCTATAGGTGATCGGGTGTTCGAGGAATCGTCGACTGATTTGCGGGCTTTCCTTGCACAAGCCTACGAGCAAAGACTACGCCCGCTGTGCATGTGCAAGGAGCCGGCGGCACCGATGTACATCGCGCGGGTCGAAGACCAGTATTTCATCAAGCGGATGCCACTATCGGGACGTGATCACGATCTTACCTGCCCCTCGTATGAACCTCCCTACGAGCTTTCCGGCCTTGGCTCATTGATCGGCAAGGCGATCCAGATTGATTCCAGCGGCAGGGCCGACCTGAAGCTGGACTTTTCGCTGACGAAGCGGGGGCCCCGTACCGCGCCGAGGGCGCAGACAGAGCCCGCTGAACACGGCATCCGCAATGAGCCACGAAAACTGTCGCTGCGGGCGATGCTGCATTATCTGTGGGAGGCGGGTGAACTCACGGAATGGCGTTCGACCTGGGCGGGTCGCCGCGGCTGGGGCCGGGTGCGAGCAAGCCTGCTGAACGCGGCCGCACAGATGACCGCAAGAGGCGCTACCTTGGGCGAAATGCTCTTCGCGCCGGAAGTGTTTCATCCCGAGGACAAGGAGGGGATCGCCACCCGGCGTGCAGCAGCACTCAAGGGCCTACAAGCCACCGGCTCGGGTCCGCGCAAGCTGATGCTGATCGTGGCCGAAATCAAGGAGTTCTCAGCCGCACGTGAGGGACAAAGGATTGTCGTGCGGCACATGCCGTTTCCGCTGATGATAGAGGAGGGTGCATGGCGGAGGCTCATCGCCCGCTACGAAACCGAGCTGGAGCTGTGGCGGTCGAACGAGGCCTTCCACCTCATCGTCATCGCGACCTTTGGCATCTCCGCCGCCGGTATCGCAGCGGTCGAAGAGGTCGCCCTCATGGTGGTCAATGAACACTGGCTGCCGTTCGAGGACGTGCACGAACTGCGGCTTCTGGAAAAGCTGAGCCAGCTCAAGCGAAAGAGTGTCAAGGGCTTGCGTTTCAATCTGCCTCGCGATGCACCTATCGTGTCGGTGACACTGCCGGAACAGAAGCCGTCGCCAGTTGCGATGTTCATCGTGCCGGCGAGCGCCGGAGACGACTACGAGCACGCACTCAGGGATATGATCGAAGCGAGACCCGAAATCGCACCCTGGGTCTGGCGGGTCGCAGAAGGCGAAATCCCTAGACTGCCTTGATATGGCAGGAGCTGTTGACAGAGTGAGCCGAATAAGGACACCTGCGACAGAGAAAACGACCACCTTTCAATTGGAACAGCATGAAGCCTGAAAAGAAGCCTTTCATTGTCGAAATCAAAAATCGGCGCCGCCTGCCCCGGCAAGAGCACTCGATTTGGGGAAAAATCGACCTGAAAGCCGCTGGCAACCAAGTCGCCGGGCAGGTCAGCGATGACAGTGAAACAGCGTTGCCCGTGCGACATTCTGAGGCTCCGGCGCAGCCGAAGACCACCGATATCAGCGCCTGATCGCGTTATAGACCAGTTGCGGAACTACGCTGCAATTCAGAACTGAAGTTTGACCCCTTTCGGTGTCCAATATTCACCCTGGTCTATGCGACCCAACACTTTGTTTGCTCCGTTTAATTTTGACATGCACCAGGGGCAATGTTCGGCGCGTATGATGGGGTCAAACGCCACGCCGAAACGCAACTCGTAAAGAAATCACGCTTTTTCAGTGACTTCGATCGATTACCATTGTTGGAAAAAGGACTGCGCTATAATGTTTTTGCGAAAAGATTATAGCGCGACTTTTCTGCCGTCGCCGAGGCCGCTATAATCTTTTTCACGGGCGCGGACGTGATCGATGTCTTGATTTTGGTTTGGTCGCGGTCGACGCCGGCGAGGCGGCATTGGCACACGCTGAGTTTTCAATCGATCGCCTGAAATATCTCCGAGGCTTCGGCGTGATCGCCCGACTAGACGTTTAGGCCCAGCGTATGGCGGCGACCGGGATGAGACGAATCTCATCTTGATTGTCGCCTCGCGCAGACCCGGCGCGATCGCCTCGTCGACATCCGGATCGACCCTGTTGCCATGGGTCAAGAGGAAGAATCAAGCGAAGGCGGGCTGCCGTCGGCGTGGATCGCTGCGTGCGATCCTGTGTTGAGGTGAAGCTCGAGGGCCTCGATGCTGGCCATCACGTCGGCGAAGGCCGGCGGCGTGCCGAAGATCATGACCGACATCCGTTCGTAGTCAGCAGCGAGTTTCGCACGCATCTCGCCGGTCGGGACAAGACGATAGCTGCCCGGCACGGCGCGATCATATCGGTGATCAGGCGCTCGGAACATCAACGCCTTATGCTGACGGCATGCCTCCGCGAGATCGCGCATCGACGCAGTGGCGACGCCATAATCGGGGTGGGTCCAAATCTGATGGACGTCGTAGTAATGTCGGGAATAGCGATTGAGATCAGGCACCGGACGCTCCGGTCTTGCATCCTCACGCCGCTTCTCCGTCATTTCCGTCATCGCATGCAGGATGAGCACCTTCTCCCAGAAGGTCCGCTCCGGTTTCACCGTGATCACATTTCGAACGGACAGGTCGAGTTCGTCCGGCATGTCCGATGCGATAAAGGGGACGACATCACGCAGCTCGGCCGGCTCTGGATCGGGCCGCGCGCCTGCTTCAATGCGGACTGCGGCCTGGACATAGGTACCCTCGGTGTCGAAGTCACTTTTGTAGCCGACCACCAGGATGTCGAGGGCTTCCTTGTTGCGATAGTTGTCGAAGCCGAATTCGAGCGAGAAATGCCCTGGCCGCGCGGCCGCTTCCTCGACCGCCACGATCTCCTTCGCAAGCAATTCTTTGAGCGGTCCTGAAATGTATTGGCGCGCGGCCTCGTCGACCTTCTCTGCGAGCGCCCGCTGCTGCTGGTTCACAGACGGCAGGGCGGCGATGTCGGCTTCGAGCGGGACATGGAGATCGGCTTTGTAGATGCCGATGTCGATATCCTCCGAAAACCTGCTGATCAATCCATAGGCCTTGCTGAGGCTGGTGCCGCCTTTGAAATAAAGCCCGACGGGATCGTTCGGCCGCCGGTTGAAGAGAAAGTCGAGCACCCAGCAAACATAGAGATCCTTCTCGACGTTCTGCGCCTGGGTGTTCAGATGCGCCGCGGCGGCTTCAAAGATCGCCCGCCGCTCGTCGACACTTGCCCGAAGGACATCAATGAACGTCTGCTGCATTCTCGTCCTTCGCGGGATTGCTCTTTGACCCAGCTTCGCTTCCGTTCTCCGCAAGGTTTCGCGTGATAGCTTCGATCAAGGGGTACATCCATGCAGGGATCGCATGAATGTTGTCGCGCAGGTCTTGTGCGACCATCTGACGGTTTGGATCGCGCGACAGATGCCGGACGATGCCATTGACTGCCGCGTCGAGGGCCGATCGGTCATCGCGAAACCAGCTCAGCGCCTGGATCACGCGCATGGCCGGCCGGCCGGCCCAGAACGCCGTCTTCGCGGAGATGCGCTTGAAGTCGAGCTTGTAGATGACGGGCTTCGTCGCCTTCGGATCGCCGGCGCTCGCCTCGATTTCGATCGTCCTCGGATAGGTGTCTGCATGAATCGTCGACCGTGCCGGAACCGCCGTCGTCAGACCAAGGTCGTTCGCGGCGGTCATGCCGTCGACCAGTACGCGCAGCTTATCACGGCGGGCGATCGCGTCGATGAAGGAGGAACGCGGCGGAAAGACAAGCTTTCCAGTCAGCTTGCTGGTGCCGGGTTTGTCGTAGAGGCCGCGATAGGGCCGGCGGATGTCACCCCGCAGGGTCAGCCTCTGCAACGCCTTCTCGACGGCGTTCGGCGTCCCGATATCGAGAAAGTCAGCGCGCGACCACACGCCGGCCGGCGCAGTCTGGGCGATCCGGTCGTGAATGCGGTCGAGCGTATGTGATGTCGGGTCGGGCATGCGAACTCCGGTTTCGTCCAGAGATTATATATAAAAATTGGTCAGTAGCAATCGGGCTTTCAGTCTACTGACCAGTGTTTCTATTCAAATTTTGGTCAGTGCCTCTCTTCCCTTGCGGTAAGCCGGAACAAGAACTGTTCTATCAGAAAGTCGAGGATGCCCTCGACGGGGTTCGGACGACGAGGGACGTGTCACCAACCTTGTTCGCCGCGGTCTTGAATTGGCCGCAGCCGATGACAGCTGTCTTTCCATGAGACGGGCGTGCCTTAGGATTGCATAAGCCCCCAGATTGTCCGCTGATGCCGCATAAGCCTCGATCAATCAGCGTTCGCGTAACGCCGCTCCATACATCCCGACGCCGAGCACGTTCCGGCTAATTTAAAGTCAAAGCGCGTCCAATCTTAATTCAGCCGCCTCGCTGCGGCTCAAAATAGATTTCGGTCACCCGAAACCGCCCATCGACCCGCTTGCATTGAACGATGATGTCGATCGACGCTTTCAGCAGGCTGCGAATATCCTCGCGTTCAAGGTCGCGCCCACCCTCGGACTCCTTGACGAGCAAAGTCAGCTGCTCGAAGGCAAGCCTGGCTGAATCGGCATGTACGGTCGTGATCGATCCCGGGTGACCCGAGTTGACGTTGCGAATGTAATAGAAGGCTGTGCCGTCGCGCAATTCCTGCAGCAGAATGCGATCCGGCCGCATGCGCAGGCAGGATTCCAGGAGTTCCTTCGCGCCAGCTTTTGACATCCCCTGCCCTCCCTTCGAGTAGAAGAGGCGGACGTGATTGGGCTGGGGTATGACGAGCTCCGGAGTGTCCTCGATGGATATGATGCGCTCTTCTTCCGGAATATGCCGGATCAACGCTTTCGAGAGCGTCGTCTTGCCCGATCCCGTTGCGCCCGAGATGATGATGTTTTTCCGTGCTATCACGGCCTGGCGCAGAAAGTCCTTGTAGCCTCCGGCCTGGCACAGAGCCGCCAGCCTCTGATCCTGGGCGCTCTCCCCTTCCCCAGCAGTGATCACCTCGGCAAACAAACCGCCGTCTTCGAGATCATCGAGGGTCAGTGTCACCGACGATGGCTTGCGGATGGTGATGCTCACCGTCCCTTTGGTCGTGGCGGGTGGAATGACCATCTGGATACGCTCGTCACCGGGCAGCGTCGCCGACAGGATCGGCCGGGTTTCGTCGATGGACTGGTTGGAAAAGCTGGCCACGGCCCGGGCAAGGCGCATCAACTTGTCGAAGGTGAGCTCCGGCAGGTCATGGGTCCGCCAACCGCCAGCACCTTCAGTGAGCACCTGCCCAGGCCGATTCACGATCACTTCATAAAGCGTTCGGTCCTCCAAAAACAGTGCAAATGGCGACAGAAGTTCGCGGACCACCCTGGCGTCGACGCCCTCGCTCATGTCCCGCCCTATTTCGTGATGAGCGTCGAACGGGGGCTGAAGTCCCCAAGCACCGCCCTGTCGAGGATCTTGTTCCTCGGCTCCGTCACCCGAAGGCTATAGACGCCGGAGAAATCGAGATCGCGCGCCACGAAAATCGAGACGAGCTCGCCCTGGTGCTTGAGAAGCGTGGGCGGGATATTGATCGACTGCTCGACGGCGATCGCCGCTGCTTGCTGGCCGGCACTCGTGGTATTCTGAGCGTTGACATTGCTGTCCTGCATCTGGCTGTTGGCAAAACTCGTCGCATCGCCGACGATCGACAGCAGGATCGCACTGCCAAAACGCTCCCACCAGTGGGTATCGACATAGCCGTCGACCCCTGCCCGACCCAGCGCGTCGGTGGCGGGAGACGCCAGCGTGACGATCACACCGGTCGGTGTTTTTGCCCGGTTCCACAGCACGAACAATCGTTTCTGACCGCGCTGCAGGCCGCCGCGATATTCGCCGACGACCTGGGTGCCCTTTTCCATCAGCACGACACGGCCGTTGTCGGAGAGGACATCCCTATTGATGACGCAACTGGTAAAACCGGGCTGATCCGACGACAGCGCCGTCTCCAGCACGCATGGGATCGACGTACCCATGGCGACGACAAAATCGCGGTTGCCTAGCGTTCCGGCGCGCGAGCCTTCGAGCTGTGTTGGTCGCAGCAGGCCGTTGAACCTCTGTTCGTCGGTGTTGGCTTGGGAGTTGGTACTGTTCAGCGGCAGATAATTCGAGTTCGATGGGGTGACCGACGGATCATTGTCCCGGCGCGCCGTTGCCGTCTTTTGTCCGTTATAGGCCATCACCGGCGCACGGCGCGCCGCATCAAGCAGAGGATCCTCGGCCTTGACCTTTTCCGGGACGACGGGTGTCGGCAGCTTCACTTCTGGTAGTGCCCTGGCAGGTTCGACCTTTTCCTTGGCGGGTTCGAAGTCACTCGTTTGTCGGATGACGACCTTTTCAGGTGAAGCATTCTCGACAGGCCTTTTCTCGCCGCTCATAGACCACAGCGCAAAGCCGACAAAGGCGATCACCGCCAGGGCGACGGCGCCGCGCCTTAGCATCGGATTGTTGTCGATCCTCCTGCCGGTAGCCGTCTCAGCCCGCTCACCCGGTATGCGGTTCTCGTCCTGCTCTGACATCGCAATCTCCTATTGAACCGCAGTGGGATTGGTCTTGTCGACCCGCTCGACCGATGGCGAGGTCGTGTTGGTGTCGGGATTGATCCCGACCCGGTCATAAGCCTCGTTGAAGACGCAAAGCACATCCCCTCCCCTGCGCAGAATGAACTTGCGGCTGATCGCGTGGACCAGCACAAGATTGCCGTCCGTAGATTTTGGCACCAGGCTCTCGCTGCCGTCGGAGTTCTCGATGTAGATCGCCGGCATTTCCTGGTTGCCGATGAAGGCGAAGGTCGTGACCTTGCCATTGTCGTAGACCGCTTGTGGCTCAAGCGCCTGCGAGCCCTGGGCCGAGTAGCGCCAGTTCCGTGGTCCGTAGGCTTCATGGAGCGCCAGAACGTCGTCGGCCTTCTTCGCTTGCGTTGCGAGTGCCTTGGCGGCAGCGTCCTGGCGCCGACGTTCGGCCTCGTCACCGGGATAGCGGAACTTGACGTAGAAATAAGTATTCTGGCCGGCAGAGACAGAGCCGTCGCGCACGGTCAATTCCATTTGGTAGCTTCGCGTCGATCCGTCCCGGCGGGTGGTTACGACCGAGATATTGGTCACCGGCTGGTTTTCTCGCGGTTTGAGGAAGAGGATATTGCCCGCCGGCGCGACTTCCCATGCCACGCTGTTGCCGAGCGCCACATGCGCGACCTCTTCGTCAGCGGCAAATTCGACCTGGACGGAGGAGCGCAATGAGCCGACGATGCGGGTGATGTCATAGGGCTGGTAGTTGACGAAGCGGACCCGGCTGTCCTGCGTGGCGCCGCGCGGAATCTCCAGCGCGGGCAGCGTCGATGGCAAGCAGGCGGCCAGCAAGGTGAATATGATCAGGGTTCGATTCAATTGATTGCCTCCGGATCGGCCCGATAGTCGCTGACGGCGAAACCAAGAGGGTTCACCAATCGGTCGGTCGACGACATCGGCGCGTTCACATAGGAAAAGGTGAGCGTCGCCACCCAGTGGGTTGTGCGGACATCGTCGCCGCGGGTGACCGTCCGCATGTATCGGACGGAGACGACTTTCGGATTGATCAGCGAGATCGAGGCAATGTTGATACGTGATGTCGCGTTGCGCCCATAGGTGTTTTGCGGCGATTCTGGATTGCTGCCGCGGTAGACAGCGGCAAAGCGAGTTTGCTCCGGCTGGGTCGACAGAAGCGCAATCGTCCGGAAATTTTCTTCGGCCTCGCTCCAGATATAGCCTTCCCGGGCGCGGACATATTTTGCAGCAAAATATTTGGTCACAGCCTCATCATAGGAACCTGCCGTCGATGTCAGGGCGGAGACGACATCGACAATGCCAGTCGAATTGTCGACCCGCACCACGAAGGGTTCCACCGTCTTCAGCGGCGTCAGCCCGGCAATGGCGAAGATCGACACACCGGCAAGGAGACTGGCGACGATGGCGATTGTCCAGGCGATGCGTGCCGAGCGCTCCACCTGGATCATGCGGTCCTGATCGAAACGCCGCGCCTTGTCGAAATAGCTTTTGAGACTGTCGGATGTGATCATCCCGCGCTCCTCTGGCAACGACGATAGGAGCCGGCAATATCGAATTGGGCGAATGCGGGTGAGTCTTGTTCCTCCTGAGCATAGGAGGATGTCAGATGGCCTGGCGACGTCGGTGACGCGTCCGCGCGCTGCTGTTTCAGATTGCTTTTGTCTTCCCATTGCCACATCGAGCGATTGAGCGGCCTGCGGGAATAGCCATCGCATTTCGGGAGCGGATAGGTGAGCGAAGCGCAGCCGCTCAATATGGCTGCCATGCATAGCAACGAAACCGTTCTGATCATGAGAACCTTCTTTTCTCGGGTGCGAAAGGGGCCCTTAACCGGCGCCTCTCGATCTGAATGTCTGCCCGACGGCGCGAATGCCGCGACCGGCGGCCCGGAAACCGTGAGAGGCAGCCCAGGAAAGCGTACTCTCGTGGGCGTCACGCGCCGCACCATAGCCATAGGTCAATGTCGCGCCGCCGGCGGCAAGCGCCGAGGCGATGCCGGGCAGTTGGTAGAAGACATAGAGGGCAGCCAGGCAGATCGCGCAGAGCGCCGTCGGCCGCATCAAGACGTCGCTATACCCCTGGATCTGGGTAAAGGTCGTATCGATCGATGTGATCAGCAACGAACCCACCGCAACGACCAGAACCTGGAGGATGACGAAATTCGCCAGCTGGCCGATCCAGGCTTCGGTGAAGCGCCGGGTCGATTGGAACATGGCAAGCGCCACGAAGATCGGGCCGATGGCAAGGACGATCGCCAGAGCCAGCCGTGCATAGAGAGAGACGATATAGCCGATGGAAGCGACGATGAAGCTGGCGCCGATCACCATCATTCCACCGACACCGGTGACGATATCAATGGGGAATGAGGCACGGGACCATATGTCCGTAGCGGCGGCTTGGCCTTTATCCAGCAGGCTATCGAAGGTCGAGGCACTCGGCGCTGAGCCGGAATTCAAAGCCTGGGCAATCTCCTGCGGCAGGGTGTTGAAGAAAATATTGGTGACATAGGTCTGGTACTCGCTGGCATTCTTGACCAGCATGACGATGATGGCGAGCTTCATCGCCCGAAAGGCAAAGTCGAGGATCGGCTCCTGAACCGACCCACGGAGGACGAGGTAGCCGTAGAGAATGACGTAAAGGGTTACGGCAGCCGTCAACGGTCCGGTGACCCAGCCGGCAATATTCGACGTTCCGGAGGAGATGAAGGTTTCAAGAGGCGTCTTGAACTGACCGTCGACGAAGCTGAAGACCTGATACATCACTCAGCCCCCAAGCGATTGTCGCATTTGCTCGAGGCGAAGTTTGCCGTCGGCCGCTTCGGCGTTCCGGCAATTGGCAGTGTTTCTAAGTTCGCCAGGATTGTTGCGGCATTGCTGGACCAGCTCTGAGAGACGATTCCTGTCCGCCACGAGTTCGTCGACCGTATAAGAACGCTCGGTTTGCTCTGAGCACGCCGCAAGCGCGAGAAGAGCAAGATAGAATGCAAGCCGCCTCATTGCAGGGCAGCCTTCATAGCATCCATGCGCTGTCGCCAATCCTCAGCCTTGCGTTGCTCGTCGACCTGCACCTGTGCCTGCTGCACCATCTTGAGCCCCTCCATCCTTAGGACATCGTTCTGCAGGAAGGCGGTTTCGGCCTGGAGACGCGCTTGCAAGTCGGCGACATCCTTGGCGTCACTCGATGTGGAGATCTTCTGGCGCAACTGATCGATGCCCGCGATACGCTTGGTGGCCGTGTCATAGATCTGCTGCCCGAGGCTCATCTGGCCGGCGTTCTGGTTCTGGATACGGGAGAGCTCCTGCGCATAGAAATCGTCGGCACTGGTCCGATAGGTCGAGTTTTGTTGCAAAAACGTTGAGGCCGAGTCGCCGAATGTGTCTGTGCTTCCGCCTTTGAGCAGGGTTTCGATCGCGGCAAAATCCGGCGGCAGCGCGTTGCGGACATTCGGGTCGTTGAGCACGCTTGCGACATCGGCCATGTTGGTCAGCTTGTTCAACGATCCATAAAGCTGCTGCGCCTGCTCAAGTTGCTGGTTCAAGGCATCGAGCTGCGCCTTGAGTTGCACGATGCTTTCGATCTGCTTGGCAATCGAAGTCTGGTCGATCACGGGAATTCCCTGCCCCACAGCTCCGCCGGCAGACAGGATCAGCACTGCGGCGAATGCCGCGCCCCGAAGTCGATATCTTGCCATCAGCTCGCACTCCTTCTTTGCTGGAAAATCGGCAGCCAGTCATCTCGCCTGTCGCCGACCTCGGCTCGGATCGTATCGGCCAGTTCCACGTTCGCGGTTCGGCCCGAGAGGATGGCGAGTTCGTCGTCAAAGCCGTTCAGGTTCAGCTCGGCCACGACACTGTTGTGACCCTGCTTGACGATGAAGCGGCGGCTCTCCACGGAGAGCTCGCGGGAAATCAGTTCGAACTCCCTGTCCGTGAGCTTGAAGCCATCGACATAGTCGGCGCGATCACCGCGCGGGTTCGGCATAAAAACCTGCGTCGGGCATTGTTCGATGATCGTATGCGCGATCGGCGAGACGATGGCATCGCGCGGACTCTGCGTTGCAAACAGCATCAGACCATTCTGCTTGCGGATGGTTTTGAGCTTGTTCTGCGCTAGATCGCGAAAACCGTCGTCCTGAAGCGCTTTCCAGAATTCGTCGATGACGATGATGATCCGGCGGCCGTCGATCAATTGCTCGACGCGATAGAAGAGATAGGCCATCAATGGTGTGCGGATTTCCTCGTTGTCGAGGAAATCGGTCATGTCGTAGCCAACGAACTTGGCGCCGATGCCGATATCGTCAACCTCATTGTCGAAGACCCAGCCAAGCGGCCCTCCCCGCTCCCATCGGCGCAATCGCCCGGCAATGCCTTCAGGGTCAGTGTTATTGAGGAAGGTTCTGAGTGCCCCGATGGTGCGTTGTGCAACGGGAAGGTCGGCGAGGCCGTCGATTGCGGAGGCGATGTCGCGCAGCTCGGTGACCGAGAGTTCGCGACTTGCGGAGCCAACGAGCTTGCCGACCCAACGGGCAAAGAAAACCTTGTTTTCGGGCGTAAGCTCAAGCGCCTTCAACGGCGCGCAGCCGGTGGGCTCACCGTTCCTCAGCGGCAGGTAGGTGCCGCCGGCGGCGCGCACGAAAAGATCGGCGCCGCGGTCTTTGTCGAAGAACACCATGTGAGGATCGTGCTTTTCGAGCTGCGACAGCATGAAATTCAAAAACACGGTCTTGCCGGCGCCCGAGGGACCGCAGACGAAGGTGTTGCCGAGATCGCCGAAGTGGAAGTTGAAGTAGAACGGCGACCCTGACGCGGTCTTCAGGAGAGCAACGGCCGGTCCCCATTCATTGCCGTCCTTCTGTCCGATCGGATAGGAATGGAAGGGCGAGAGTGCGGCAAAATTCTTCGATGTGATGGCACCCGACCGTGCTCGGTAGCGCAGATTGCCGGGCAGTTGCGCCCACCAGGCGGCTTCAAGGCCGAGATCCTCACGCGCGACGACGGCGCCTCCGCTGGTGAGATGGGCTCGCGCTTTGGCAAGATCGTCCGTCAGCGTCTTAAGAGAGCGGGCGAACACAGAAAGGGTCATATGGTGCTCGCCGAGCACGAACCGGTTGGACTCCAGATCATCCATCGCATCATTCAGTTCATCGATCTGCGAGGCGGCCTTGTCACCGCTGCTGACCAGCTGGTTCTGCTTTCGACCCATGATGATCCGAGCGTCAGCTTTCGCGGCGAAGACGAAGGATTGGGTGAGGATGAGTTCGAACGGGCAGGTCAGCACGCTGTCCAGCATGCCGCTCCTTGTTCGTGCCGGATATTCTTTGAAACTGAGTATACCGGCATAGCGACTTTCGGCCTCATGACGGATTTCGACCGTCTCGCGGCCGATGATTACGCGATCGGTGTAGATTGCTGACGCTATACGCCCTTCGGTCAGCGGCACCGGCTCACGGCGGCCACCGACGATCTGGTGCAGAATTTCGCTGAGCTCGGAGTACAGCAAACCATCGTGCTCGTAGAGCTTGAGCACACGCGGCCGGAACCGCTTTAGTCCCGCGGTCACGTCGGTGACCTTGTCGCGAAGATGTTTCAAACCTTCTTCGTCGATCTCTCTGCCGGCGCGTCGAGCTCTCCCCAGTCGCGCCAGAAGTTGCGCTGCCTTCTCGGCGGGATCGCGACTCGGAGACCAAAGGATCGAAAGGTAGAGGTCGTTGCGGAACAGATCTTCGCCGACCATGCGGTCACGGTATTTTGCGTTGAGCGTTGCAGAAAACGGCATGGCGAATGTTCCGTCGGGATAGCTGCTATCCCTGCGGCGGATCAGATGGGTCCATATCGCGAGCCGTTCATCGGCGATGTTGCGGTAGAGCGTATTAAGGTCGCGATGGAGCGCATTCAGGTCGAGAACATCGGCCGTCTCGAACGACACACCTTCGATCGAAATCATCACCAACAGTGCCCGGGAGTCGAGCGCGACTGTGGAATCGTCAACGTGGCGCGTATAGGGAATAAACGTCTCCGCGCCGAGTTCGCGGGACCTCAGTATTGCGACGTCAGGCATAGCCGAGATCCCTTTCGTCGTAGCGACGGGCCAATTTCATCGGCGAGAGCGAGGCTCCACCCCAATAAGCGCTGTTGCGCGAACGCCCTCTCGTTTCCACCCACGCAAGCAGGATGCGAAACATGTTGTGGTCGTGCTTGATCAACGCCCGGAACACCAAGTGGAAGACGATGCCCACCGAAACGTAGGCGATCGAGCCGGCGACGATGTAGAGGATCGTCGTGAGCATGATGTTTACGCCCATGGCCTCCATGGTCACGCCGGCGATCATTGCCGGCCGGGTACAGGCAAGGAAGAGCGTGTCCTCTTCGAGGGTCGTCGAGGGATTGGCCATAGCGTTAGCTCCCGACGATCGTATTCACCAGTTCGGTGGCGCCGAAGATGCCTCCAATGCCAATGATCCAGAAACCCGCCCGTCTCAGATCCATGTAGCCGAACATCCAGGCGATGCAGATGATGATCACGGCGATCACTGCCAGCAGTTTGGCGATGTTGCCCGTCAGCATCGTGACGATGTTCTGCAGCACGGATTCGATGCCTGCCGACTGTGCGAAAGCGGGTTCGACCATGCCGACGACGATGACAGCTGCCATGGCAAACGACGCCGCCAAGGGGCGGATTTGGGCCTTGGAAATCATTCAGTTTACTCCGATCGATTGTTTTGGAAGATGAGGAGGGAAGATCGTCGCCCGGCGTTGAACACATCCCAAGACGGGGCGTTCACGGTTTGGCTGGCTTGCGGTTCCGCCTCAAGCTTGGGCGTGCTGTCGCTTTCGTCGGCCTCGATGGTGTCGACCTGCTCGTCGGCACCCTGATTGATGGTCAGCGTCGCAAGCGTCGTTGAGAAGCTTTGGACCTGCTGTTCAACCTTGCGATCATAGTCGGCCATGGCCGTGGTGGTTGGATCGACGCGCCCGTAGTAGGACTGCAGCATCACCCGTGCTGCCTGATCTGCATCGGCTCCCGCCCGGACGGCCAACCGATAGTAGCCGTCCAACAATTGCGCCGTGGCTTGCAAGTTGAGGCACGGATCGAAGGCCTCGGCGATCGAGAGTTTCAGTTTGCCGAGCTCGCCGGATCTTATGCCGCCGAGACCGATCAGAACGTCCTGGCCGCCGGCGATGAGCGCGCTTGCCGTGGCAATTGCCTCGGCCTTCGTCGTTGGCTCCTTCGACATCAACTTTCGCGCGCCGATGCGAATGGAATAAGGCTGAAAGCGGCTTTCAAGGCTGACGACGCCGGCCAGCGTTTCGACCGCGATGGCCGGGGCGCAAGTCTGCGCGAGATCGACGAAGGTGATGGGCATGATCAGTACCAAACCCGCTGCTTGCCAACGCCGTCGATCGTCACATCGATATAGTGAGGCTGCGCTCGCACATTCGGCTGCGTGGTCACGTTGGCCATGCACTCCCACCGGCCATTCTGGCGCTGCCAGCTCGCCGAGATCACGCCGCCATTATTTGAGAGGTAATTGTCATGGCTATAGGTGCAAAGAGCATCGTCCACCTTCCGCGGCGAGGTCGAAACGCACGATGCCGTTTCGCCTCGGGTTCCATAGCTGCCGACGAGCCTAAAACCTGTGTCGCAATAGTATGGTTCATATCCCGGCTCGGACGTGCGAAAACCGACCCCACTGCATGTCGGGAAAGAATGTCCCTCAGCCAACTCGCTCCATAGGCTCTGGATCGGCGGCTCACATGCTGCATATTGAGTGGGCCCTCCAGGATTGGATATGCAGAGGATAACCTGGCATCCCCAATCATCGGCGCGCGCATAACTCGCAGAAATAAGATAGTATGGCAAAATGCTCGAAACGACGAACAATGCTCTTGATAGAAGGTCTCTCATGAATACCACCCTCCGTGTCTGCGATCGGCCATGGCGCCCGTGTCAGGAAGCGAGGTCGACCGGAAATTTAACTGACCTATATAAGACAGTTAAATAGATGACAAGAGCACTCAAGACACAATTGCACAATGTCGCCTTTTCGGCGTTCATCCTGCATGAGATTTTGGAAAACCCGCTGCCAGACGAAACGCCTCAGTCGCGGCTAAAGCAGATCGGACTGATGAGCGTTCTCTACATGATGCACCAGGCACATCAGCCTCTAACACTCTCAAATATTATAGAAATTACCGAATTGACGAGAGGCGGCATCAAGGAGTCGATTGAACCTCTCATTCAACGTGGAGTGTTAACGGAGACAATGGGAAGGAACGTCATGGGCCGTGGCAACGCCCGCCAGTTCAAGATCTCAGAGGACATTCTAAACAGGCTGAATGCCTTCGACACCGGCAATGAAACAGAATCTAAGTAGCAATTTTTCGACAGTGAAATTATGGCAAGGCAGCGAATCAGCGCTGCCTGGAACATGACTTCGAGGATACCCTCGTCCCGGCCAGCGCGCCTTGCGGCGGCAGGTGTATGCCCTCCCAGCGCAGGCCATAGTCTTCGAGCCGTTGGCGAGGTGCTAAACGTGCAAATTTTCGCCAGTTAAATGAGAATTCATCAGCCAATGTCGCCGGCGATCTCGGCCAGCGACACTGGTATTGCTGCATCATTGGAACGCCAATCAGTTTGCGCTTTCGAGCAGCTTCTTGGCCTTGCCTTCCAGATCGAGACGGGTGTCCTGGTTCGTCTTGTCGCGCGCAAGCGCCGTAATCCCTTGGACGAAATCAAAAATCGATTCCGGCGGATGGCCTTCCTCAGAGAGCACACTCTCGATGATCTTGCCGGTGTCGCCTTTCGAGAAGCCGCGCCGGCGGAGGAACGTCTGGCGGTCCTCGTCGTTGCGGGCAACGACCCGTTCTCGCGCGGCCCGAATACC
>NZ_JBFUFF010000056.1:0-45049 GCF_056403555.1 Rhizobium sp. P2_G2 | reverse complement strand
ATGTAACAGGGCGCGCAACCAATTCGGAAGTCGCCTAACGCATGAGCGCCAAAACAGATTTCGACGTCACGGTTATCGGCGCTGGCCCGTCCGGCGCGATGGCGGCCATTCGGCTGGCGTCGTTTGGCCTCAAGGTGCTCGTCGTCGACAAGGCCGCCTTCCCGCGGGTAAAACCTTGTGCCGGCGGCCTGACGGTCAAGACGTTGAATGCCCTGCCCCATTCGGTCGGCCCGATCATCCGCAGTGTCACGGACCGCTTTGCGATCGGCGTGAAGAGCGACCGGCGAGAGCGCCTCGAAATGTTTGCTGGCGCCGATCCGATTTGCGCCTTCGTCGTCCGCGAAGAATTCGACGCGTTCAATGTCGAGAAGATGATTGCGGCAGGCGTCGACTTCGAGGTGGACGGTAGACTGGAAGCGATCAAGGAGCAGGTGGACGCAGTCGAGCTTCGTTTCAGGAACCGCACGATCCGTTCGAAATATCTCGTCGGCGCCGATGGCGCCAACAGCACGGTGAGGCGGCTGACCATCGCCGGCATCCCGTTCAAGCGAGGCTTCGCCATCGAAGGCCTGATGCCGCTCGCGAAAATCGGCCGCATGCCCGATGCGGAGTTCTTCTTCGGCTATGTCGACAACGGCTATGGCTGGCTGTTCCCGAAGGGTGATCACGTCAATGTCGGGATCTATACCCATGACGCCCAGGTCCATTTGAGCAAGGACCTGTTAGGCGCCTATTGCAAGGCCCGGCTCGGCCTCGATGACCTCGAGCATATCGTCGGCTTTCCGCTCGGCTTCGGCGGTGCGAAYGGGTTGCCGCGCTCGAACCGCATCCTGCTTGCCGGCGATGCGGCCGGTCTTGTCGAGCCGCTGTTTGGCGAAGGACTGCACAATGCGGTCCGTTCCGGCCTGGCGGTTGCCGATGCGATCCATGCCGCAGAGACCGGGCGCGCCACGTCCGCCGGCGCTGCCTACCGCGAAGCGCTCTCGCCGATCACGGCAGACCTACGCCGCTGCGAACAGCTCAAGTCCTTCTTCTATCCGCACATGGATGGGATCGGTTTCAGCCTTGCCCGATTGCCGTTGAGCAAGGTGGCGCTGCTCAGGGGAACCGCAGCGGGGATGACGATGCGGCAGCTGACCAATCGTGGACTTCTGGCGAGATGGTTCCGGCCGAGTTCGCCATCCTCGCTCGCCGACTTCGACAGCCGGCAAACAGTCCGCGCCTAAAACGATCTACGCACTATTTATACGTCCGCCGGTGTGTCGCCGCCACCCGTGCCACCTGCTCATAGATGCCGGTCAGCAGTTCGAGCGTCCGCGTCGCCTCTTCAAGCCGCTGCGGGAAGTTCGGCACCGATGAGATCGCGTCAATCAAAAGCGTGCCGCGCACTTCGGCATAACGGTCGGTGACCTCTCGGCCAAGCTCCGTCACCGAATAGGTGACGCCGGAGCGGCCGCTGCCTTCTCGGGCCACCAGGCCGGCGGAAATCAGCTTGCGCAGGCTGTACTGCATGTTGGGAATGTCCTCGCGATTGGCGAGCCGCGCCAGGTCCTTGATCGTCTTGGGGCGATCGTTCATGCGGATGATGTGCAGCATGGCATTTTCTTCGCCGCTCGCTGCGAAATCGATCACTGATGCCAGGCATTCCGTCTGCCAGCGCTCGAACGCCTGGTTGGTGCGCATCAGCGCATATTCGATCTCGGCAACATCGATTTCCACCGGCGTGCGCGCCAGATGCCAGCTCCGATCGAGCCCTTCCGTTGTTTTGCCGCTCGTCTTGCCTTTCTCGGCCATCCAGACTTCTCCTTCTCAATCGTCTCAACCTAGCCGGTCTGGCTGGTTGACAACAGTCGATTTTAAGATAGACTTTTTATTGTAAATTCTATCATAATTTCGAGGGAACAAAATGACCAGTCAGAACAGCATGTTCACACCGAACCAGTTCGTGCTCGGCACATTCGCCTCCAACTGCTCCAGCGGCATGTCGGTCACCAAAGTGCCGAAGCGCTGGGTCAATTCCTGGGAGAACAATCTTCGCCTGGCAAAAATGCTGGATGATGCCGGCATCGAATTCATGCTGCCGATCGCCCGCTGGATCGGCTATGGCGGCGAGACCAATTTCCACGGCAGTGTGCTGGAGACCGTCACCTGGGCCGCCGGACTTCTGGCCCATACGCGCGACCTCAACGTCTTCGCTACCATCCATGTGGCGGCAAACCATCCGGTCGTGGTTGCCAAGCAACTCGCGACCATCGACCAGATCAGCAACAGCCGCATCGGTCTCAACATCGTCGCCGGCTGGAACCAGCCGGAATATGAGGCGCTGGGTCTCGAGCTGCCCGCCGGTCATGAAGATCGCTACGCCTATGCCGACGAATGGTTCGCCATCGTCCGCGCGCTTTGGGAACGGACCGAAGCCTTCGACTGGCACGGCGAATTCTTCAAGCTCAAGAATGTGCTCGGCGATCCCCGCCCTGCCCGCAAGCCGCCGATCCTCAATGCCGCAGGGTCAGGCCAAGGCCGCACCTTTGCCGTGCGCAAGGCCGATTTCCTGTTCACGCCGGCGATTGATCTCGCCCGTTCGTCTGAGGAGATCGCCGCACTGAAGCAGCAGGCGAAGGATATCGGACGCGATGTCGGTGTGCTGACCTTCTCGCATGTCGTTTGCCGGCCGACGGAGAAGGAGGCGAAGGACTATCTGCAGCATTTCGGCAAGGACAATGCCGATTGGGAAGCGGTCGACAATCTCGTGCGCCTGCAATTCGCCCATGCGCAGTCCTTCCCGCATGATCTCCTGGCTCTGATCCGCGACCGCATGGCCGCCGGTCATGGCGGTTTCCCGCTTGTCGGCACGCCGGAACAGGTGGCCGAAGGTATGATCGCGCTGCATAAAGCAGGCTTTGGCGGCACTACCCTGTCCTTCGTCGATTATGCCGAGGAATTCCCCTATTTCCGCGACCGCGTCCTGCCGATCCTCGAGGGTGAAGGCATCCGCCAGCCCGCTGCAAGGATCGTTGCGGCAGCCTGACCGCCTCTGCGCAACTTTATCGTGAATCCGCCGGTTCTTTCGGCGGATTTTCCTTTTATTTCACCGCATTGCGCCAATGTGGATTGTCATCCAACTGTCATCGCACTGACACGGCTCCGTAATTTAGCGGCATTAGATCATCCCCTAACTTATAGATATAACAGGGAATGGCAGGGATGTTCGAATTCAGGAACGTCGCGCGGCAGTTCGGCGCCAAGATCGCCGTCGACAACGTAACGCTCGATATCCCCGCCGGCCAGATGGTCGGCATCATCGGCCGCTCCGGCGCCGGCAAGTCCACCCTGCTTCGCATGATCAACCGGCTGGCCGATCCGTCGTCGGGTTCGATCTCCTTCTCCGGCAAGGATGTCACCAAGCTGCGCGGCCCGAGCCTTCGCCATTGGCAGCGTGATTGCGCCATGATTTTCCAGCAATTCAACCTCGTGCCGCGCCTCGACGTGCTGACCAATGTCATGCTCGGCCGGCTGAATCATCGTTCGACGATGTCGAGCGTGTTGAGCATGTTCACCCGCGAAGAACGCATCATGGCGATTGCCGCCCTGGAGCGCCTCGGCATCGAGCAGACGGCGCTGCAGGCCGCCGGCACGTTGTCGGGCGGCCAGCAGCAGCGCGTTGCCATCGCCCGTGCCCTGTTGCAGGAGCCGAAGGTGCTGCTCGCCGACGAGCCAATCGCCTCGCTTGATCCCATGAACGCCAAGATCGTCATGGATGCGCTGCGCGACATCAATGAGCGCGAAGGCATCATCGTCGTCACCAACCTGCACACGCTCGACACCGCCCGCGCTTATTGCGAGCGCATCATCGGCATGGCCGCGGGCCGCGTCGTCTTCGATGGCAGGCCCGAGGACCTCAACGCCGAGGCTGTCAGGACCATCTACGGCACCGACAAGGATGGCGCCGGCATCGACGAAACGATGACCTCGACCGCGATCAACATTGCGAATGCCGCACAAAAATCTGCCGGCGTTGAACCGCTGGTACTCGCCGGCCACTGACAGGCTGGCTGCGATCGCCCGCCCGCGTCAAGGGCACTTCTTCATAAGCAAGACGACCTGACAATGGTCAACCAGGAGAGAACCCATGTTGAAGAAAGCACTCTTTGCCGCAACGGCGCTGTTCGCTCTCGCCGGCGCTGCGCATGCTGCAGACATCAAGGAATTCCGCGTCGGCATTCTCGGCGGTGAGAACGAAGCTGACCGCCTGCGCAACTATGCCTGCCTTCAGGATCACCTGAAAAAGGAATTCGGCTTCGAGAAGGTTTCGCTCTTCCCGGCCGCCGACTATGACGGCGTTATCCAGGGCCTGCTCGGCGGCACGCTCGACTTCGCCGAACTCGGCGCGTCCGGCTATGCCAACGTCTACCTGAAGAATCCGAAGGCCGTCACCCCGATCCTGACGACGCAGCAGGAAGACGGCGCGACCGGCTACTATTCGATCGGTCTCGCTCTTAAGTCTTCCGGCATCAAGAACATCAAGGACGCCAAGGGCAAGGTCCTCGGCTATGCCGATCCGGATTCGACCTCGGGCTACCTCGTGCCCCTGACGCAGATTCCGAAGACCACTGGCGTGCCGAACGACAAGTTCTTCGCCAAGACCCAGTTCAACGGCGGCCATGAGAACAACCTGCTCGCCGCTTATGACGGCAAGGTCGACGTTGCCGTCGACGATTCCTCGGGCATTGGCGATTTCAAGGACGGCTTCACCTCGGGCACGTTCCATAAGGAAGTCGAAAAGGGCGCCGTCGACCCGAACAAGCTGGTTGAAGTCTGGCGTTCGCCGATGATCCCGAACGGCCCGCTGGTTGTCCGCAACGAACTCGGTGCGGAATGGCAGGCCAAGCTGGCCGCCTTCTTCACCGCACTGCCGGCCAAGGACCATGCTTGCTTCACCGCCATCGAAGGCGGCGACTTCAAGGGCTACGTCCCGGTCAAGCACGAGTTCTACAATGCCATCGTCGACGTCCGCAAGCAGGCCATCGGCGGCTGATCGGAACCATGGAATGGAAGGGCGGCTGGAGACAGCCGCCCTTTTCGCGTGACCACGAGCAGAGCGTAGCTTTGGCTTCTTGTTTCTATGCATGTCTTGTCTCTTAACCGGGACCCGAATTTCGGCAGACATGCTCCAGCGGGCGGAACGTCCATGACCATTGCCGATACTCAACCGCCTTTGCGTGCCGATATGCATGGGCAATTGAAGGACGAAACTCGCGAAATCGTCAGCGCCTGGGACAAGATGGTCGCCCGGCGCCGGTTCTACACGATCCTTGGGCTGGTGATCCTGGTCGCCGGCTTCATCGGCTCGGTAAAATTCGCCGACGAGGCCAATGCCGGTCACTTCTTCGAGCGCCTGCCGCATCTGTTCGACTTTCTCGAATGGCTGATCCCCAAGGATTGGAACGACGTCTGGCGTGCTTTGTTCGATAGGCCCAGCATCCATGACAACGGTGGCGAGGAATTCAACTTCGCCAAGGGGCGCGTCTATGTCTGGGGCGATTTTTATATCCCCGAATATTTCGAACTGATGATCATCACGATCAACGTCGCACTCGTCGCGACGATCATCGGCTTCGTCTTCGCTGTGCCGCTCGCCTTCCTCGCCGCCCGCAACATGACGCCGTCCTTCCTGCCGCGCACGTTTGCCAAGCGCACCTGCGAAATCCTGCGCGCTTTCCCTGAACTGGTGATCGCCGGCCTGTTTTCCGCGATCCTCTCGGTCGGCCCGGTCGCCGCGATCATCGCCGTCGGCCTGCACACGATCGGCGCGCTCGGCAAGCTTTTCTATGAAGTCGTCGAAAACATCGACATGAAGCCGGACGAAGGCATCAAGGCGGTGGGCGCCAATTGGATGGAGCGCGTGCGCTTCGCCGCCCTGCCTCAGGTGCTGCCGAACTTCACCTCCTACATGCTGCTGCGCCTGGAAATCAATGTGCGTGCCTCCACCATCATCGGCGCGGTCGGCGGCGGCGGTATCGGTGAAGAGCTGAAGCTCTCCATTTCGCGCGGCTTCGGCGCCAAGACGATCGCGCTCCTGCTGCTGCTGTTCATCACGATTGTCGCTGTCGATCAGTTCTCCGCCTGGCTCCGCCGTCGCCTCGTCGGCGAGCATGCCTTCCTCCTCCAGCACTAAGAGGTCAGCCATGGCGACTCTCGACGCAATCCGCATGCAGGAAATCGAGCAGCGCTATCCGGAGCTGCTTTACCGCTCGCCGCGCCAGCGCTTTGGTGGCCTGCTGATCGTCATCGGCACGCTCATCTATGCGATCTACGCCGTCTGGTTCTTCGACCTGCCGAAGCTGGTTTCAGAAGCGCATTGGGAACGCTTCGGCATCTATATGATCCAATGGATCAGCTATGACGTCCAACCGGATTTCCGCATCAAGGACGACGGCACGATCCAGGCCAAATATTCGCGTTTCTCGGTGCTGGGCAGTGACCCGCATCCGGACTGGGTCAGGAACAATCCCGACGGTACTGTCCATGTCGACATCAGCGGCGGCATCACCATCACCAAGGCTGGCACGACCGTTCATACCCACGGACAGGATCTGCGTATCGACGTGACCAGCGGTAGCCCGAAACTGGTCGGCCCGATTCCGAGCTATGTCACCGTCTATACCGACACCATTCTCGTCGACCTCGGCCTGTCCGGCGATGTCAGCGTCGACGTCGACCGCGTCAAGGTGCGCAAGCGCTTCTGGGGCTGGGCGAATTTCCTCTTCGACACGCAGTCGCCGTTCTTCAACAAGTCGACCGGCGAAGTGGCGAGCCTCATCGTCTCCGGTCCGCGCATCGACCCCGACCAGTCCAACCTGTCACTGGCCTGGGACAATATCTGGAACAACAATGCCTGGCAGCATGGCGATGTCTGGACCAAGATGTTCGAGACGATCACCATGGCTTTCCTCGGCACGCTGCTCGGCGCGATCTTCGCCTTCCCGCTCGCCTTCCTCGCAGCCCGCAATATCACGCCGAACCGCGCGTTGAACACGGCGCTGAAGCGCTTCTTCGACTTCCTGCGCTCCGTCGACATGTTGATCTGGGCGCTGTTCCTCACCCGCGCCTTCGGCCCCGGCCCGCTTTCCGGTTCGGGCGCGATCTTCCTCACTGAGACCGGTACGCTGGGCAAGCTCTATTCCGAAGGCCTGGAAAATATCGACAACAAGCCGCGTGAGGGCATCCGCTCGGTCGGCGCCTCGCCGATCGCCGTGCAGCGCTTCGGCGTCATGCCGCAGATCGTGCCGGTGACGGTCAGCCAGACGCTCTACCAGTGGGAATCGAATGTGCGCGAAGCCACGATCATCGGTGCCGTCGGCGCCGGTGGTATCGGTCTGAAACTCTGGGAGGCGATGCGCACCAATGCCAACTGGGCAAATGTCGCCTATATGGTGTTGCTGATCTTCCTCGTCGTCTATATTTTCGACACCTTGTCGACGGCTTTGCGGTCGAGATTAATCGGCCCATCTTCACGTTAATGTCACAGTGCGGCTATAGAGCAACGGCTTCTTAAACAGGGTCGACTCGCGACACCCGAGTCCGACAGAGGTCATGCGCTACGCACTCTATTTTGCTCCCCCGGAGAATGATCCGCTTTCGATCCGTGCTGCAACTTGGCTGGGACGGGACGCCTTCGATGGCAGCCCGCTTGACCAGCCTGTCGCTGATGGCTTCGATGCCGCCGAACTGGCGGCGCTGACCGACGAGCCGCGCCGCTACGGCTTCCATGCGACGCTGAAGGCGCCGATCGAGTTGGCGCCTGGGCGCAGCGAGGCGGACCTGTTCGCCGCATTCGACGACTTTGCCGCAGAGATCGATGCGTTCGACCTCCCGAAGATCGTGCTCGGCCAACTCGGCGCCTTCTTGGCCCTGATTCCGGGCACTGAAAGTGACGAATTGCAGGCGCTGGCCGATGCCAGCGTGACCCATTTCGAGCCCTTCCGCGCAGCACTTTCGGAAGGCGACATCGCCCGCCGCCGGCCGGAGCGGCTGAGCGAAAGCGAGCGCAATCATCTCCTGCAATGGGGCTATCCTTACGTTTTCGAGGATTTCCGCTTTCACATGACGCTGACCGGCCAGGTGCCGGTTGAACGCCAGACGGCCATGCGCGCTGCGATCGAGGCCTTCTTCGCCGATTTCCTCGACCGGCCGCTTGCCATTTCCCACCTTGCCCTGTTTATCGAACCCGAACGCGGAAGTCCTTTTGTCATGAAAAGGATCACGCCCCTCCGTCCGCTGATCCAAAGAAAGACCGCCTGAAATGTCCAAGGATACCGTCTTCAGAAATGCGCGCATCGTCCTCGACGACAAGATCCTCAACGGATCGGTCGTGATCCGCGATGGCAAGATCGCCGAACTGTCAGAAGGGTTTTCGGCTATCGGTGAGGATTTCGAAGGCGACTATCTGATCCCGGGCCTGATCGAACTGCACACCGACCATCTCGAAAGCCACTATTCGCCCCGCCCCGGCGTCCGCTGGGACAAGATCGCCGCGATCCAGGCACATGACGCCCAGGTCGCCTCTTCGGGCATCACCACTGTCTTCGATTGCCTGCGCATGGGCTCGGATGAAGACGGTGGCTTTGAGACGGGCGAGATGCGTGACATGGCCGATGCTTTGATGACGGCGCGGACGGAAAACCGCCTGAAGGCGGAGCACCTGATCCACCTGCGCTGCGAAGTCTCGTCATCCGACGTCATCGACCATTTCGAGACATTCGAGCATGACCCGCAGGTAAAGCTGGTGTCGATGATGGACCATGCGCCAGGCCAGCGCCAGTTCCAGACGATGGATCAGTATACCTTCTACTACAAGACCAAGCGAGGGCTGACGGACGAGCAGTTCGCCGAATTCGTCGCACGTCGCCTTGAAGCCTCCGAGCGTCACGCGAAGAAGCATCGCGACATCATCGCTGCCTTCTGCAACAGCCATGCCATCACCGTCGCCTCGCATGACGACGCCACGGTGGAGCATGTCGAGGAAGCCATCGGCTACGGCGTCCGCCTTGCCGAATTCCCGACCAGCCATGAAGCCGCGCGCGCTTCGCACCAGGCAGGAATGAGCGTGCTGATGGGCGCCCCCAACATCGTTCGCGGCAAGTCGCATTCGGGCAACATCACCGCCAAGGATCTGGCCGACCACGGTATTCTCGATGTGCTGTCGTCGGACTACGTGCCGCTCAGCCTGATCCACGCGCCTTTCGTGCTCGCCGATGCCGGCATGCCGCTGGAAAAGGCGATCGCCATGGTCACCTCGACCCCGGCCCGGACGGTGAGCCTCAACGACCGCGGCCGCATCGCGCCAGGTCTGCGCGCCGACCTCGCCCGCATCGACCGCAAGAGCGGTGTGCCGGTGGTCCGTTCCGTCTGGCGCGAAGGGCAGCGGGTGATATGAGCGACGACCGCCTACAGGGTACGATGATTGCCGTCGTCGGCCCAAGCGGCGCCGGCAAGGACAGCCTGATCGATTTCGCCCGCCGGCACCTGGTCAATGAGGCCGATATCGGCTTCGTACGCCGCTTCATCACCCGTGATGCCGATGCTGGCAGCGAGGATCACCATGCGGTGACGCAGGCGCAGTTCGAAACCATGCGCGACGCCGGCCGATTTGCTGTCCACTGGGGAGCGCATGATCTCTACTATGGCATTCCCGCCGAAACCCGCGACCAGCTTGCCAGTGGCAAAACGCTGATCGCCAACGGTTCCCGCGCTGCGCTTCCCGAATTTCAAAAGGCCTATTCCAACCTGCTCGTGGTGACGGTAACCGCCGCACCGGAAATCATTGCCGAGCGCTTGAAATCGCGCGGCCGYGAGGACGATGCGGCTATCTCAAAGCGGCTGGCCCGCTCCCAGGAGCAGTCTTGGTCGATCGACTGCCACGCAGTAGAGATTGACAATAGCGGGACGCTGGAGGCAGCGGGCAACGCCTTTGTCGAGGTCATCATGCGAGCCGCAAGCCGCAGCATCACCGAACACGCCTTAAGAAGCGCCTGAGGCGATCGATGTAGGAGCGGTCACTGGCAGGTCGATCTTCAAGATCGGCAGTGTTTGTCCGACCGGCTCCCAGTTCAACATAGAAGTCTTCCTCGTTGGCGACGTGGGCTTGCAGCGCAACCATCAGTTCGGCTTCCGCTTCGTCTGAAAGACAGTCGATTGGGTCAAGCTCGTCCTTCCAGCACCAACCGACAGCATCCCATCTTTCCTGCTGCGATGACACCGGCAAGGGCACGCCAAGTCTCTGAAGTACATATTCAAGTTGCTTTGCAGCGGCCTGCGCACCGACAACATGGAGAGCGTCGACGACATCCTGGGCATCCAGATCCCAGGATTGGCTCAAGAATGAGTTGAGGCCACCGCTGTTGACGGATCCCATGTAGCGATTGGCGGTGGCCGCGGCCCATTGGACGGAGTCCTTTTCATAAGCCGATGCTTCGCTCCAAAGAACGAAATTATTCCATGCCTCAACTGAACATGATGCCATCGCTACCCGCCTCATGGAACAAGGCATATTCACGATCTACAACGCAAACTGTCAATGCTCGCCGGCCATGATGGCTGTCGCCCCGACAAAACAAAGCGGGCGGGATTCGCATCCCGCCCGCCCGTCATTCACTCAAACGACCTCAATCGTCCTTCCGCACCGACGGCCGGCGCTTCGGCTTGGGTAGCTCGTCAACCGGTTCGGCCGCCGCAACAGCCTCCTCGACTTCCGGCTTACCCTTGCCGCTCCGACCAACCGGCGGCGTGGCGGCGACTTCGGCTTCGTCCTTCGGCTTGACCGGCGTATCCGGTAGGGCCTCGAGCACGATGCCGGTCTTGCCGTCTTCCTTCTTGGCGACGGAGACGCGGACAATGCCGCCCTTCTTCAGTTTGCCGAACAGGATTTCCTCGGCCAGCGGTTTCTTGATGCTTTCCTGGATCACGCGGCCCAGCGGACGCGCACCCATCTTTTCGTCGTAACCCTTCTCGGCCAGCCAGGTCGTGGCCTCCTCGGTGAGTTCGAAGGTGACGTGACGCTCGGCCAGCTGGCTTTCCAGCTGCAAGACGAACTTCTGCACCACCTTGTGGACGACCGTCATCGGCAGCGGCGCGAACGGGATGATCGCGTCGAGACGGTTGCGGAATTCCGGCGTGAACAGCTTGTTGATCGCCTCGATATCATCGCCTTCGCGCTTCAAAGAGCCAAAGCCGATTGCCGACTTGGCCATGTCCTGCGCACCGGCATTGGTGGTCATGATCAGGATGACGTTGCGGAAGTCGATCTTCTTGCCGTTGTTGTCGGTGAGAGAGCCGTTATCCATCACCTGCAACAGGATGTTGTAGATGTCCGGATGCGCCTTCTCGATTTCGTCAAGCAGCAGCACGCTATACGGATGCTGGTCGACCTGGTCGGACAGCAGGCCGCCCTGATCGAAGCCGACATAGCCGGGAGGGGCACCGATCAGCCGCGACACGGTGTGGCGTTCCATATATTCCGACATGTCGAAACGCAGCAGTTCAACGCCCAGCGACGAGGCAAGCTGCTTGGCCGCTTCCGTCTTGCCGACGCCGGTCGGGCCGGAGAACAGATAGGAGCCGATCGGCTTGTTCGGTTCGCGCAGGCCGGCACGCGCCAGCTTGATCGCGGACGTCAGCGCCTCGATGGCGACTTCCTGGCCGTAGACCACGGCGCGCAGTTCCTGCTCGAGATTGGAGAGCAGTTCCTCGTCATCGCGAGACACCGTCTTCGGCGGGATGCGGGCCATGGTGGCGACCGTCGCTTCGATCTCCTTTTCGGTGATCAGCTTGCGGCGCTTCGACAGCGGCAGCAACATCTGCGAGGCGCCGGTCTCGTCGATCACGTCGATCGCCTTGTCCGGCAGCTTGCGGTCGGTGATGTAGCGGGCCGACAGTTCCACCGCCGCCTTGATGGCGTCGTTGGAATAGCGCAGGTGATGGAACTCCTCGAAATAAGGCTTCAGGCCCTTGATGATCTCGATGGCGTCGTCGATGTTCGGCTCGTTGACGTCGATCTTCTGGAAGCGGCGGACGAGCGCCCGGTCCTTCTCGAAGAACTGGCGGTATTCCTTGTAGGTGGTCGAACCGATGCAGCGGATCGCCCCGGAGGACAGAGCCGGCTTCAACAGATTCGAGGCATCCATGGCGCCACCCGAGGTGGCGCCAGCCCCGATCACCGTATGGATCTCGTCGATGAACAGGATCGCGCCCGGGAAATCCTCGAGCTCCTTGACCACCTGCTTCAGCCGCTCTTCGAAATCGCCGCGATAGCGCGTGCCTGCAAGCAGCGTGCCCATGTCGAGCGAGAATATCGTGGCGTTCTGCAGTGCTTCCGGCACCTGCTTCTCGACGATGCGCTTGGCGAGGCCTTCGGCTATCGCCGTCTTGCCGACGCCGGGGTCACCGACATAGAGCGGGTTGTTCTTCGAGCGGCGGCACAGGATCTGGATCGTCCGGTTGACCTCGGACTGGCGGCCGATCAATGGATCGATGCGGCCGTTCTTGGCCTTCTCGTTGAGATTGACGCAATAGGCCTTGAGCGCGTCGAGCGGCTTCTTCTGGCCATCCTCCGTCTCCTTGCCGGTCGCGGGCTTGGCCTCCTGCTCGCWTTCATCCACACCTTTGGGGGTACGGGTTTCGGCGGAACCGGGACGTTTGGCAATGCCGTGCGAGATATAGTTGACCGCGTCGTAGCGGGTCATGTCCTGCTCCTGCAGGAAATAGGCAGCATGGCTCTCGCGCTCGGCGAAGATCGCCACGAGCACATTGGCGCCAGTCACTTCCTCCCGTCCGGACGACTGGACATGAATCACCGCTCGCTGGATGACGCGCTGGAAGCCGGATGTCGGCTTCGAATCCTCGTCATAACCAGTTGCGAGATTGGCCAGGTCGTTGTCGACGTAATCGCTGACGGTCTTCTTGAGCTTGTCCAGATCGACATTGCAGGCGCGCATGACGGCGGCCGCATCGCTGTCATCGATCAGGGAGAGCAGCAGATGTTCGAGAGTAGCATATTCGTGACGACGTTCATTGGCGAGAGTCAGTGCCCGGTGAAGGGCCTTTTCCAGGCTTGATGAAAATGTGGGCACGTTCAGAACCTCATTTCTTTTCCATAACGCATTGAAGCGGATGTTGGTGCTCTCGCGCAAAGTCCATGACCTGCATGACCTTCGTTTCCGCGACCTCGTATGTGTAGGTGCCGCATTCGCCCACGCCGTGATTGTGGACCTGCAGCATGATCCTTGTCGCTGCCTCCCTGTCCTTCTGGAAAAAGCGCTCCAGGATGAGGATCACGAATTCCATCGGGGTATAGTCATCATTCAACAATAATACGCGGTAGAGGCTCGGTTTCTTCACTTTCGGCTGAACGCGGGTGATTACCGACGTGCCGCGACCGCCGGTACTGGCGTCCCGCTCTTCACCGGCTTGCATCCGATATGCAAAATCAGTCATCGTTTCCTTCAAATCCGAATTCCATGAATGCCGAGGCATTTTAACCTAATCCACTGACCGTTATGTGGTATTCTAACGCGCCATTTTAAGACCCTTTTCTGAGCCTGCAATATTATTCGATGAAACTTATCCGGAAATGGATTGGCGAAATTGAGAGTTCCCGCTATGGCGAAAAATAAAAGCCGGCAAACCCATCGGGTTGCCGGCTTTCGCAATTCGAAAAGCGGGTATGATCAGGCAGCGGTGCTCTGTGCGGCAGCGGCAACCTTCTCCGCCCGGGTCTTCACGACCTCGGTTGCCGTCGCGACGGCAGCCTTGGCCGGCTCGTAGGCTTCCTTGGCGACATCGGCATACATTTCGCCGAGCTTGGTCATTTCGGCAACGTAGCCTTCCATTGCCGACTTGGCATAGGAGGTCTGCATCTCGATCGCGGCCTCGAAGCTCTTGGCACCCATCAGGCTCTGGAAGTGAGCAACGCTCGCTTCGAAGCTCTTCTTGGCGTAGTCAGTGGTTTCCGTCGCGATGGCCTGCAGGCCGCGGGACGTCGTGGAATAGGACTTCAGGGCCTTGTCCATGGCATCTTTGCCATACAGGCTAGCTTCGTCAAATTTGAACATTGGATGGGTTCCCTTTGCCATAAAGTGGTCACTAATATATAGGTGCACTGCACAAAAAAGTCAACATCTACGCAACCAAAGAGTTTGTTGCAAAATCAGTAGCTTATCTTAAATATTTGATTTGTAATACTAATTTCCGAAGTGAGTTGGCATTCGTTAAAATTTATCGCGTCGCAGCATGCTGGCCCCGCCGGAAACGCGAGGCCAAGCGGGAAATTCCGCTTAGAGATCGACGTCGAGGATCGCCATCGAGAAATTATACGAAAGATCGCCGTCTTCCTCATCCTTGTAGATGACGCCGAGAAATTCCTCGCCGAGATAAACTTCCGCCGAATCATTCTTGCGCGGCCGGGCCTTGACGACGATGTTCGGGTTGAGAGTGCGCTTGAAATAGGCGTCGAGTTTCTTCAGTTCATCAGGCTTCACGGCATTCACTCCATATCGGTTCCGATTTGCGGCGCTTTTGCCACGCGTGTACCGCGGCTGTAAACCCCAAAGCTCACAGCCGCGCAGGATCGACCGAAAGGGATATCACTCGATCGCCGACAGGAGTTGGTCCATGGCGCGTGACGGTTCCGAGCAGCCTGCCTCGCCAACGATGCGCGCGGGCACGCCGGCCACCGTCGTCTTCGGCGGCACGGGCTTCAGCACCACCGAGCCAGAGGCGACGCGTGAGCAGTGGCCGATGTCGATATTGCCGAGCACCTTGGCCCCTGCCCCGATCAGCACGCCATCGTGCACCTTGGGATGCCGGTCGCCGCTCTCCTTGCCGGTGCCGCCGAGCGTCACATCCTGCAGGATCGAGACATTGTCGCCCACCACAGCCGTTTCGCCGATCACCAGCCCGGTCGCATGGTCGAGGAAGAAGCCCTTGCCGATTCGGGCGGCGGGATTGATGTCGGTCTGGAAGACACTGGAGGAACGGCTCTGGAGATAGAGCGCGAAATCCTTGCGGCCTTTGTTGAGCAACCAGTGCGACAGGCGATAGGTCTGGATGGCGTGGAAGCCCTTGAAGTGGAGCACGGGCTCGATGTAGCGGGTGCAGACGGGATCGCGGTCGAAATAGGCCTGAATGTCGACGCGGATGATCGTACCCCATTCCGGCCAATCGCTCAGCATTTCCGTGAACGCCTGGCGTAGGATGACCGAGGGGATATCGGCATGGTCCAGCCGCTCGCTGATCCGATAGATCACGCAGTCTTCGAGTGTCTTGTGGTTGATCACCGTCGAATAGAGAAAGGTGCCCAGGACGGGATCGTGTGCCGCGGCAATCTCTGCTTCCTGCCTCAGCGTATCCCAGATAGGGTCGACGCTGGCAATGGCATCGCTACGGACATCATGCTTCAGGGCCATTGCGGCTCTCCTTCGTGTTCCTCTGCCAGATACTATAGGTGATTTCGCATCATAGTGAAATGGGGTCACCGGAACGTGAAAGTCCGACCACCCCTTCGAAGACGGAATGCCGTTGGCGGCAGATCGTTCAGCGACCACCGGTTTCCTGGTAGAAATCGAGTGCCGCCTTCTTGAAAACACGGTCGCCGACAGCGAGCATATGATCGCGGTTGGGGATGTCTATGGCGCGTGCATCCGGCATCAGGGCCGCCAATTCGTGCGGGTCGCCGGCAATATCGTCCCGGGTGCCGACTGCGATCAGTGTCGGCTGCATCAGCCGCGCCACCTCCGCCTCCGTCACCAGCACACGGTTGGAGGCGATGCAGGCGGCGAGCGCCAGCTTGTCGCTGCCGGTCTTGTCGGCGAAGTTGCGAAACATCAGCCCGCGCTCGTGACTGATCGTCTCCACGGAGGGCGCGAGCAAGGCATCGGCAATCGGATCCCAGTCGCCGACGCCATGCACAAGCCCGATTCCCAGCCCGCCCCAGATCAGCGAGCGGACCCGTTCGCCATGTCCCAACGCCAGGAAGGCGGAAATGCGTGCGCCCATCGAATAGCCCATGACATCAGCCGAATCGACGCCGAGATGATCAAGCAGCGCGGCGGCATCGGACGCCATCAGGGCCGGATGGTAGGCGGCAGAATCGTGAGGCTTGGAACTGCCGCCATGGCCGCGATTGTCGATCGCAATCACCCGGCGCCCGGCCTGAGCGAGCGTCTGCAGCCAGCCCGGCTGCACCCAGTTGACCATTGCCGAAGAGGCAAAACCATGGATCAGCAGCGTCGGTGCACCCTGTCGCTCACCTTCGTCGAAATAGGCGAAGTCAAACCCGTCATGGGAGAAATGCGAGAATTTTGGCGCATTGAGATGCATGGTTTGATGATCCGGACTAGCAAAAATGTTATAGCTGACATGTGTAGTTTGCGGCGTTTTGGCCCTACACTTTTGTCTCGGGACCCATTATGTTGCACCACAAAATAAATCGGTTCGGAGACTTGCATGGCTGGTCACAGCATTCCGCACTTCCAGAATGATGGCGGATACAGGACGATCAAGATCGGGGTCAAGGAGTTCATGTGCACAGGCGCATCGGTTCCTTTCGATCACCCACATATCTTCATTGATATGGGTGACGACAACGAGAAGGTCTGCTCGTATTGCTCGACGCTCTATCAATATGAGCCGTCGCTCAAGGCCGGTCAGTCTGACCCTGCGGGCTGTGTCTTCGCTGACCAGGCAGCCTGACGAACGTTTTCCGCGTCCCAGAGTGGCGCGAGGTTGGAACCAGATGAAATCTGTCGCTATTGTTGGTGCCGGCATTGCCGGACTCGTGAGTGCGCTCGCCTTTGCAAAAAAAGGTGTCGCCTCGACGGTGGTGGAAAGAACCGCGACGCTGCAGGGGACCGGGGCCGGTTTGCAGCTCTCGCCGAACGCCACCTATGTATTGGACCGGCTCGGTGTAGCCGATAGGCTGAAGGACCTGTGGCGGGAGCCGGACAATATCTGTCTGGTCTCCGGCCAGACTCTGGCGCCGATCGCCTCGATTTCGGCCAAGAAGATCGCCCACGAGCGCTGGGGCTCGCCCTATGCCTCGCTGCACCGGGCAACGTTGCAGAAAGTGCTGATCGAGTCCGCCCAGGACGAGCCGCTGATCACCCTGAAACTCGATTCAGGCATCAAGGATGACGCCGATCTCGATGCGCTGGCCGACATGAAGCCGGATCTGACGATCGGCGCTGATGGCGTCTGGTCGAAATTTCGCAGCCGCATTCCGCATGCCGGCGCGCCTGAATTTTCCGGCATGGTCGCCTGGCGCTTCATCGTTCCCGAAAAGGACGCGCCGTCCTTCCTCAACCCGCGCAATGTCACCGCTTTTGTCGGGCCGAAGGCGCATATCGTCGCCTATCCGCTGAAGGATGCCGGGGCGTTCAACGTCGTGGCGCTGTCGATGGGCAAAAATCCGGGCGAGACCTGGGCGGCGGAATGCAATCCCAGCCACCGCTCGGAAATGACATCCCAGTTCGCCTGCTGGCACCGCGATATCCGCACACTTCTGTCCTATGCGCCGAAACCCACCTGGTGGCCGCTTTTCGGCGTCACTGAGGGCCGCTGGACCGACGGCAGGAATGGTGTGCTGATCGGCGATGCCGCCCATGCCATGACGCCGTTTGCGGCGCAGGGTGCGGCCATGGCGATCGAGGATGCTTATGAACTGGCCGGTATCGCAACCGCTGATGTGGCGCTTGCCGATGGCCTTGCCTTCTTCGAACATCACCGTCAGAGCCGTGTCTCGCGCGTCCGCTCGCGCGCAGCCTTCAACAAGTTCGCCTACCATGCGCGCGGACCTGTCCGCTGGGCACGTGACATGGTGCTCAAAGTGCGCAGTCCTGAAAACGTCGCCTCCGACCTCGACTGGCTCTATGGCTACAAGGCGCCGGGCTGAACTTTCGTCTCGGCTGGCGCCCGTACTTCTTCAGCCTAGTTCCGCCGCGGCCTTGAAGCCGGCTTCGAGGTCGCGGATCAGATCGGGCACGTCTTCGAGACCGATCTGCAGCCTCAGCACCGGTCCTTCCGCCGGCGCTTTCGCGACCTTGCGGTCGGCGAGATTGCACCAGACCGCAAGGCTCTCAAAGCCACCCCAGGAATAGCCGAGCCCGAATAGTTTCAAAGCATCGAGGAAAGCGAAAGCCCGCGGCTTGAACTTCGCCGGGTCGCTCTCGCTGAGCACGAAGGAGAAAACACCGGACGCGCCCGTGAAGTCGCGCTTCCAGAGCGCGTGTCCCGGGAACGATTCCAGCGCGGGATGCAGGACCGTGGCGACATCCGCCCTGCCCTCCAGCCAGCGTGCGATCTCGAGCGCGTTTTTCTGATGATGTTCCAGGCGTATCCCCATGGTGCGTAGGCCACGCAGAATCTGATAGGCATCGTCAGGCGCGCCGCAGGTGCCGAGCGTGATCTGTGCTTCATGCAGCTTTGGCCAGTATGTCTCGTTGGCGGACACCGTGCCCATCAATATATCGGAATGGCCGGACGGATATTTCGTCGCCGCGTGGATCGAGACATCGACACCAAAATCGAGCGGCTTGAAATAAAGCGGCGTTGCCCAGGTATTGTCCATGGTCACGACCGCGCCGGCCGCATGCGCGGCATCGGCAATGGCGCGGATATCCTGCATTTCGAAGGTGAGCGAGCCCGGCGCCTCGGTATGCACCAGCGTCGTGTTGGGCCGGATCAATGCGGAAATTCCGGCGCCGATGCCTGGATCATAATACTCGGTTTCCACGCCGAGCCGCTTCAGCATCGTGTCGCAGAAATTGCGCGTCGGATAATAGACGGAATCGGTCACCAGGATATGGTCGCCGGCGGCAACGAAGGCCAGGAACGGCACGGTAACTGCAGCCAGCCCCGACGGCACCAGGATCGTGCCGGCCGAGCCTTCGAGCGCATCGATCGCCTCGCAGAGTGCATCCGTGGTCGGTGTGCCGCGCGTGCCATAAGTATATTTCTGCGCACGCCGGTCCATCGTGCTGGAATCCGGGAACAGCACGGTCGAGGCATGCACGACCGGCGGGTTGACGAAACCGTGGAATTCGCCGGGCTTCCAGCCCTGGTGGGTGAGCTTCGTATTCGGTCCGAAATCGTCTGCCTGCTTCTCGATTGCCATCTGCCAAGTCCATGTTCTGGTGATCGCAATGCCATTCCATAGGCCGGGAGAAGCGTCAAGTCGGCGTTCCGGTGAGGCGCCCCGTGCGCTCGCGCAAAATTATTCGCCAAGCTGCCCAAATCAACAGCGAATTTTTGCACATTTTCTACCATTGGCGAGATTTCGCGCATAATTTTCCGCAAATGCTCAGTGCGGTCTTGACTATCGTGGCGTTTAAGATTGTCTTAATGGTCCGCCTTCCGGAAGGGAAAACGGTTGGTGCTGGAACATCCCCGATTGGGGATCCACGGGGAAACAACGACAAACAAGAGGTTGGGAAAAATGTCCAAAACGCTATTGACCGGTGTGATCGGCGCCGCCGTAGTCGCGCTCGGCGCGGTGAGTGCTCATGCCGGCACGCTTGACGATGTCAAAGCCAAGGGTTTCGTACAGTGCGGTGTCAACGGTTCCAATCTTTTGGGCTTTGGCGCACAGGATTCCACCGGAAAGTGGTCGGGCCTCGATGTCGATCTCTGCAGGGCCATTGCAGCCGCGGTGTTTGGTGATGCCACCAAGGTCAAGTACACGCCGCTTTCGGCAAAGGATCGTTTTCCGGCTCTGCAGTCCGGCGAAGTTGACGTTCTTGCCCGTAACACGACCTGGAGCGCAAGCCGGGATAGCCAGTTGGGCTTCGATTTTCGCGCCGTCAACTACTATGACGGCCAGGGCTTCATGGTTCACAAGAGCCTGGGCGTAAAGTCGGCGCTCGAACTCTCCGGCGCAGCCGTCTGCGTCCAGTCCGGCACGACCACCGAACTGAACCTTGCCGACTATTTCAAGGCGAACAAGCTGGAATACAAGCCTGTCGTGTTTGAAAAGCAGGAAGAAGTCGATGCCGCCTATGGCGCCGGCCGTTGCGACGTCTACACGACCGACCAGTCCGGCCTCTATTCGATCCGGCTGAACCTCGCCAACCCGGCCGACAACGTCATCCTGCCGGAAATCATCTCCAAGGAACCGCTGGGTCCGGCTGTGCGCCAGAACGACTCCAAGTGGTTCGATGTCGTCTCCTACGCACACTATGCCATGGTAACCGCTGAAGAGTTCGGCATTACCCAGGCCAATCTCGATGAAATGGTCAAGTCGGACAATCCCGACATCAAGCGCTTCCTCGGAGAGGAAAAGGACGAGACGATCGGCAAGGATCTCGGACTGGACGAGAAATGGGCCTATAATATCATCAAGCAGGTGGGCAATTACGGCGAAGCTTTCGAGCGCAACGTCGGCGAAGGCAGCCCCCTGAAGATCAAGCGTGGCTTGAACGCGCTCTGGAACAAGGGCGGCCTGCAATACGCACCGCCGATCCGCTGAGGCTGGTCTGACTGACTCGCGGAAAGGCGGCATCCGCCTTTCCGCATATTCCGATGAAACGCTCGGAAAAAAGAGCGACGGAACAGGGGAAAATGAATGGCAGTCGACGCCGTAGAACGGGGCGGAACGAACCGATCGTTGCAATCTTTGGTGTATAATCCGGAACTGCGCCAGTTTGTTTATCAGGCGCTCACGGTGGTCCTCATTGCCTGGCTTATCTGGTACTCGTGGTCAAATGCCGCAGAGAACCTCGCCAAGGCGAACATGACGGCAGGCTTCGGCTTCCTGGGCGGTCGCGCCGGCTTTGAACTTGCCCAGACGCCGATCGATTTTTCCAGCGACTCCACCTATCTGCGCGCGCTTGTCGTTGGCCTGATCAACACGCTGATCGTCGCGGTGACCGGCATCATCACGGCTTCAATCGTCGGATTGCTGGTGGGTCTTGGACGCCTGTCCAACAATTGGCTGATCGCAAAACTCTCGACCATTTATGTCGAGGTTTTTCGCAATATCCCGCCGCTTCTGGTTATTTTCTTCTGGTACAAGGGCGTGTTGTCGCTGCTGCCGGAGGTAAGGAAAGCTTTGGCGCTGCCGCTTTCGGTCTTCGTCACCAATCGCGGCATATACATGCCTGCTCCGATCTTTGGCGATAGCATCTGGATCGTGGCAGTGGCTTTCGTGATCGGTCTCATCGGCGCGATCATCTATTCCAGATGGGCCAGCAAGCGGCAGATGGCGACGGGCCAGCGCTCTCCGGTGCTGATGGTCAACCTCGCTTTGATCGTCGGCCTGCCGCTGCTTGCCTTCATCGGCCTCGGCCTCCCGGTGAGTTTCGACGTGCCCAAGCTCGGTAAGTTCAATATGCAGGGCGGCACGGTGGTCGGGCCGGAATTCCTGTCGCTCTACCTTGCCCTTTCCTTCTACACAGCCTCCTTCATCGCCGAGATCGTCCGCGCCGGTATCCGTGGCGTTTCGAAGGGACAGTCGGAGGCGGCGCATGCACTGGGCATCCGCCCGGGTCTGACCACGCGCCTCATCGTGCTGCCACAGGCGCTGAGGATCATCATTCCGCCGCTGACATCGCAATACCTGAACCTGACGAAGAATTCGTCGCTCGCGGTCGCGATCGGTTATGCCGATCTGGTCGCGGTGGGCGGAACGATCCTCAATCAGACCGGCCATTCGATCGAGATCATCGGCATCTGGATGCTGCTCTATGTGTCGACCAGTCTGGCCACATCGCTGTTCATGAACTGGTTCAATGCCAAGATGGCTTTGGTGGAGCGCTGAGATGGCTGAGAACATTGCTTATGTACGCACCCAAGCCATCGCTGCGCAAAGCGCGCCGACGAATGACAAGACTGCCTGGGGGTGGGCGCGCCGGAACCTGTTTGCGTCGATAAAGGATACGATCATCAGCGTGGTCGTCATTCTCGTCATCGTCTGGTTCGTTGTGTCGGTCTTCGACTGGCTTTTCATATCGGCCATCTGGAGTGGACCCGACCGCACCGCTTGCGCGACGATTGCCCAAGGCGGCACACGACCGGACGGATGGAGCGGTGCCTGCTGGGCCTATGTTGGCAACTGGTTTACCCAGTTCATGGTCGGCTCCTATCCACGCGATCAACTGTGGCGGCCGATCCTGGTTGCGCTGCTGTTCGTCGGGCTGCTGGTGCCGTTCCTGATGCCTTCGCTTCCCCGCAAGGGTCTGAACGCCATTCTCCTGCTGGTTGCCCTACCGATCATCGCCTATTTTCTGCTCCTCGGCGGCTGGTTTGGCCTTTCTCCGGTCGAGACCACCAATTGGGGTGGGCTGATGGTGACACTGATCCTGTCCTTTGTGGGCATCGTCGTGTCACTGCCTGTCGGCATCCTGCTGGCCCTCGGGCGGCGTTCGAAGATGCCGATCCTCAAAGCAGCCTGTGTCGCCTTCATCGAGCTTATCCGCGGTGTGCCGCTGATCACCGTGCTGTTCATGGCGAGCGTGCTTTTGCCGATTTTCCTTTCGCCCGGTACCAATATCGACAAATTCCTGCGCGCGCTGGTCGGCGTTTCGATATTCGCATCGGCCTACATGGCCGAAGTCATTCGCGGCGGGCTGCAGGCGATTCCGAAGGGGCAGTACGAAGGCGCTGACGCCCTCGGTTTGAACTTCTTCCAGAAAATGACTTTCATCATCATGCCGCAGGCGATCAAGCTGGTCATTCCGGGTATCGTCAACACCTTCATCGGCATGTTCAAGGATACGTCGCTGGTATCGATCATCAACATGTATGACCTGCTCGGCATCGTCAAAGCCAGTTTCGGCGACGCCCGCTGGGTCACGCCAGTGACGCCGTTGACCGGACTGATCTTTGCAGGCTTTACTTTCTGGCTGTTCTGCTTCGGCATGTCGCGCTATTCAGCATTCGTCGAGCGGCGCCTCGACACCGGACACAAACGATAACAAAAGGGGAAATCCATGGCTGAAGCCGCTCAAAAGATGACCGTTTCGACGACGGAAATTGCCGTCGACATCGTCGGCATGAACAAATGGTACGGCGAATTCCATGTGCTACGTGACATCAATCTCAAGGTGATGAAGGGCGAGCGCATCGTCATCGCCGGCCCGTCCGGCTCCGGCAAGTCGACGATGATCCGCTGCATCAACCGGCTGGAAGAGCACCAGAAAGGTCGGATCGTCGTCGACAACATCGAACTGACCAACGATCTCAAGCGCATCGACGAGGTGCGGCGCGAAGTCGGTATGGTGTTCCAGCACTTCAACCTCTTCCCGCACCTGACGATCCTGGAAAACTGCACCCTCGCACCGATCTGGGTGCGCAAGATGCCGAAGAAGCAGGCCGAGGAAGTTGCCATGCACTTTCTCACCCGGGTGAAAATCCCCGAACAGGCGAAGAAATATCCCGGCCAGCTTTCCGGCGGCCAGCAGCAGCGCGTGGCGATCGCACGTGCGCTCTGCATGCGGCCGAAGATCATGCTGTTTGACGAACCGACCTCGGCGCTGGACCCGGAAATGGTCAAGGAAGTGCTCGACACCATGGTGGGACTTGCAGAAGAAGGCATGACCATGCTCTGCGTCACCCACGAAATGGGCTTTGCCCGCCAGGTGGCGAATCGGGTGATCTTCATGGACCAGGGCCAGATTGTCGAGCAGAACGAGYCTGGCCAGTTCTTCGACAACCCCCAGCATGAACGGACGAAGCTGTTCCTCAGCCAGATCCTGCATTAGTTTTGACGGATATCAATCTGCGGAGGCCAAGTAACGGCCTCTGCAGAAAATTCCGGTTAAAGATCGATTTCCCCCCAAACAAAGTCGAAAACGTAAAGCTTTGGCGTGCTAGGCATTGGCGCGCCAACGAGGGTATTTGGGGGAAACATGACAAAATCCAAATCTACATCAATGGTCTCGGCATTTCTRCTTTCCCTGGGACTGAGCGTCGCCATCCTGGCGCCCTCTGCTGTGGACACGCGGGCTGAGACGCGGGCCGAATTCCAGGCCAAGAAGCTCAATGCCGACCAACTGCTGCGCAAGCAGCAGGAATCGATCGCCTTCATCTACAAGGCGTTCAAGCAATTGCCGAAGCCAGAGCGCGGCAAGAGCGCACCCTTCCTGAAATCGCTCGCCTCGACCATGAAGGCGATCAAAGTGGTCAAGCAGGCTGCGCAGGCGAAGGACAGCAAGGCCTTGGCAGCCTCGTTGCCGAAGCTCGGCCAAGAGATCGCCCAGCTCAACCAGACCTATCGCCTGGCCAATCTGAAGGACAAGAAGGTCGGGATCGGCGTCGATACGCTGAACAAGGCCTGGCGCGCCTATCTGAAGCGCGTCAAGGGCGGCAAGGCGGCCAATGACAAGGATCTCGCCAAGTCGAATGGCCGGCGCATCCACGACATGCAGCGCCATCTCGACAAGATGGCCGCCAACAAGAAGGCGACCAAGCGCCAGCAGGCCGAGATCAACCGCCTGCGCAAGCTGCTTGCCAAGGCAGAGAATGCCAATCGCCTCGCAAACCAGCAATGGTACACGGCCTTCATCCTGGCCGACTTCGCCGGCTATTATGCCGGCTACTATTATTACTATGCCGCCTATGAACCGGCTTACGTCTCGTTCTACGCCGATTCGTGGCAGTATTACTCCGAACAGGTCAGCTACAGCTATTCCGAATCCTCCTCCTACTATGAATCCTATTCCTGGGCATCCTACGAGGAATCAGTCGAGACGAGCGAAAGCTACGACTTCGAGCAGACGTCGGAAGAATATAGCTCGTTCGAATCGGAATACGAGCAGACCGAGGAAACGACCGAGGCTTCGGTCGAGCAGGAATACCAGGCAACCGACGAAGACAAGGCGATCGACACCGCCGAAGACCATGATGACAACGAGAAGATCGATGACGTCGGCGACAATCCCGATCCGGAAGCGGATGCACAGTCCAATGTCGAAGACAACGATCAGGCGACAGATGACCAGTCCTACCTGAACGATAACGAAAGCGAGGATGCAGCCGCTCCGGACGAAGCCGATGAAGACAATGCAGCCCCTGCCGATAATGACAACGATCAGGCTGCGCCGGACGACAACAACGACAACAACGACCAGGCCGCTCCTGACGACAACAATGACGATCAGGCGGCACCCGACGATAACAACGACGATCAAGCCGCGCCGGACGACAACAATGACGACCAGGCGGCACCGGATGATGGCGGTCAGGACGATCAGGCCGAGCCGGAGGACAATGGCGGTGATGATTCCGCGCCGGATGATGGCGGTGGCGATGATTCCGGTGGTGACGACGGCGGCGGTGACGATGATGGCGGCTGAGCCGTCACCGACCTGACAATGCAAAAGGGGCGCGGCTGATCACCGCGCCCCTCTTCTTTGATGGTTGATAAATTACTTGAAGGCGTTGAGGTCACGCACCGCGCCGCGGTCGGCGCTGGTGGCGAAGGCCGCATAGGCCTTCAGCGCCGTCGTCACATTGCGCTTGCGCGGAGCCTCCGGCTTCCAGCCGAACGCATCCTGCTCTGCACGGCGGGCGGCAAGCGTTGCTTCGTCGACGGCAAGCGTGATCGTCCGATTGGGGATGTCGATCTCGACGCGGTCGCCTTCGCGGACGAGGCCGATCAGGCCGCCATTGGCGGCTTCCGGCGAGACATGGCCGATCGACAGGCCCGACGTGCCGCCGGAGAAACGGCCGTCGGTGATCAGCGCGCAGGCCTTGCCGAGACCCTTGGACTTGAGATAGCTGGTCGGATAGAGCATTTCCTGCATGCCCGGCCCGCCCTTCGGCCCCTCGTAGCGGATGACGACGACATCGCCTTCAACCACTTCATTGGAGAGGATGCCCTTGACGGCCGCGTCCTGGCTCTCGAAGACCTTTGCCGGACCGGAGAATTTCAGGATGCTTTCATCGACGCCGGCCGTCTTGACGATGCAGCCATCGACGGCAAGGTTGCCCTTGAGCACGGCAAGACCGCCATCCTTTGAGAATGGGTGCTCGACCGAGCGGATGACGCCCTTTTCGCGGTCAGTGTCGAGATCGTCCCAGCGCGCTTCCTGGCTGAAGGCCACCTGCGTGGGAATGCCGCCAGGGGCAGCACGATAGAAATTGCGTACCGACTCGCTGTTGGTGCGGGTGATGTCCCAGCGGTCGATGGCGTCGCCGAGCGTCGCCGAATGCACGGTGACGCAGTCGCGGTTGAGCAGGTTGCCACGATCGAGCTCGCCGAGGATCGACATGATGCCGCCGGCGCGATGCACGTCTTCCATATGCACGTCGCTTTTGGCCGGCGCCACCTTGGAGAGGCAGGGTACCCGGCGCGACAGCGCGTCGATATCGGCCATGGTGAAATCCACCTCACCCTCATGCGCGGCGGCAAGGATGTGCAGCACGGTATTGGTCGAGCCGCCCATGGCAATGTCGAGCGCCATGGCATTTTCGAAAGCCTTCTTGTTGGCAACGGAGCGCGGCAGGATCGATGCATCGTCCTGTTCGTAATGACGCCGGGCCAGATCGACGATCAGATGACCGGCCTCGACAAACAGGCGCTTGCGATCGGCATGGGTGGCTAGCGTCGAGCCATTGCCTGGCAGCGACAGGCCGAGCGCTTCAGTCAGRCAGTTCATCGAATTGGCGGTGAACATGCCGGAGCATGAACCGCAGGTCGGACAGGCCGAGCGCTCGATCACCTGCACGTCCTCGTCGCTGATCTTGTCGTCGGCAGCGGCAACCATAGCGTCGACGAGGTCGAGCGCATGCGTCTTGCCGTGCAGCACGACCTTGCCTGCCTCCATCGGCCCGCCGGAGACGAAGACAACGGGGATGTTGATGCGCAGTGCCGCCATCAGCATGCCGGGCGTGATCTTGTCGCAATTGGAGATGCAGACCATGGCGTCGGCGCAATGGGCGTTGACCATATATTCGACGCTGTCGGCGATCAGTTCGCGCGACGGCAACGAATAGAGCATCCCGTCATGGCCCATGGCGATGCCGTCGTCGACGGCGATCGTGTTGAATTCCTTGGCGACGCCGCCGGCGGCCTCGATTTCGCGCGCCACGAGCTGGCCGAGATCTTTCAGATGCACATGGCCTGGCACGAACTGGGTGAAGGAATTGACCACGGCAATGATCGGCTTGCCGAAATCGCTGTCCTTCATGCCCGTGGCGCGCCAAAGCCCGCGGGCTCCGGCCATATTGCGTCCATGGGTCGTGGTTCTCGAACGGTATGCAGGCATGACGTGATCCTCGGCTTCCTCATCGGCCAACATTGCGGCCGGAAACATCGGTTTTTTCCGAAATTTCGCCGTGGTACTCCAAATGCGGGGGTGTGTCACTATCGGAGAGGGCTGATCCGGTACGCCCGGCCCGAATTGCCATCCAGGGATTCGTCACATGCGTCGCTTCAGCGCTTCGATCTCTGCTCGAAGCTTTTCCGGATCGATCTTGGACAGATCCTCACCCTCACTCGGGTGGCGCTCCCAGCGTTTCGGCTCAAGCGGTGTGAGCGGACGATAAGCGCTGTTGAAGTTCCTGACCGCGCGCCGGGTGACTGAGCCGCGCGGCTCCTGCGTCAGGCGATAGAGGCCTGCGGCGATCATCAGCCCCATCGCGGGAATCATGACTGGAAATCCAGCAGGCATTCCGGGAATAAAGGCGGCGATGATCCCCATCAGTATGCTGCCGACCAGGACTATGACCGCAATGCGTTTTGTGACTTTGTAGACAGGATCTTTTTCGGCCGGCATCGGACAATCCGCTGGCAAGGGCTGTATCATCACGGATTTGACGGACCAACCGATACTGGGAAAAAGAAGCTTGGCCGTCGGACGTTCAGTCGTCGCCTTTTTTGATATTGACGGCAAGCGCGATGGCCTTGCGACGATCATCCTCGCTGGCGATCGAAAATGCCTGTTCCTGCATCGCCTGCAGCCAGTCGTGGTCGCGAGGTTCGCAGTTATCGAGTGCGGCGGTCATATAGGCAAGGCCGCGCACCGTCTGGCCCTCCTGGAAGATCACATTGCCGAACATGCCCATGGCGCCGGCATGGCCGTCGCGGCGGGCGTGGTTCAGCCATTTCTTGGCCTGCTTGATGTTGACCGAACCGCCCTCGCCCGCCAGCAGCATCTTGGCGAGCCGGAACTGTGCTTCGGCATCGCCGAAGGCCGATGCAGCCTGGAAATAGAGCTGTCGCGCCTGGCTGAGATCGATATGAACCGGGCTTTCCGGAATGCCCTTCTGATAATATTCGGCGAGCGCCATCAGCGCGTTGACGAAGAAGCCGGTATCGTTGGAGCCAGGCTCGACGCCCTGGTTGGCGATTTCGGAATAGATCTTGAAGGCTTCGAAATCGTCCTTCGTCACCCCGTCGCCATCGGCATACATGGTGGCAAGCGCCCAGCGCGAACCGGTATGGCCCTTCTCGGCTGCATAGCGGTAGGCTTCGACGGCTTCCTGCTTGTTGCCCTCGTGATAGGCTTTGAAACCAAGCTTGAACAGGTCGAACGGACCGGAATCCTTGGAAACGGCATTGGGGTCGAGCGCAAAAGCCGAGCTGGCGGCGCCGAGCACGATAAGTGCAGCGGCGACGATCATTCCATTCAGTCTCTTCAACGCAAGCTGCGGCATCGCTACTCAAACTCTCCCGGGGTCGGGCAAAAAAACGCAACCCGACATCTCTAATCCACGAGTTGGGCTCAAATGGGTACGCAAAATGGCGAACGCAAGAATCCGCACCACCCTTTCCGTTGAGCCGGAAATAACAGGCGGAGTGACTGTGTTCTTCGATTCCAAGCGTATCATTCTAGCCTTGCCACGGCCCCACCCGCGGCGCCGTGCAATCTCTGTGCATCCTCGCTGCGCTTGGTTTGTGGCAGGAAATGGACAACCTTTCCAGAGCCCCGGCGCGCCCCGGACAATAACGCCAAATGTGTTGCGAAATCGTCACAAAACAATTGCGGGCAGATAGAAATCTGCCCGCATCAAGTTCGGCACAGTAGAGATTGAATTCAGGCTTCGGAAATACGTTGCAGCGCAATCTTCAGGCTGATGAGCTGCTGGTCGAGTTCGGCCAGTTTTTCGCGCTCGGCTTCCACGACGTCCGGATCGGCATTGGCGACGAATTTCTCGTTGCCGAGCTTGGCCGCGGTGCGGGTGATGTCGCTTTCCACCTTGGTTTTGGCCTTTTCGAGTCGCGACTTTTCCGCGGCAACGTCCACCAGGCTGCCGAGCGGCAGGCAGGCGACCGCTTCGCCCAGCACGATCTGCACCACGCCCTTGGGGGCCTCGTCGGCAAAGGAGATCACTTCCACGCGCGCCAGCCGCTTGATGGCGGCATCGTGGCGTTCCGCCCGCGCCCGCGTCGTCGGGCTGGCGTCAACGAGAATCAGCGGCGCAGTGGCGCCGGCCGGCACGTTCATTTCCGAACGCACGGAGCGGATGCCGGTGACCAGTTCGATCAGCCAGTTGATCTCGTCGGCCGCCGTGTTGTCGGCGAAGGTCGGCACCGGCCACTCTGCGTGGCAGAGCAGCGTCTCGCGGCTTGCCGTATGCGCCCAGAGCTCTTCGGTCATGAACGGCATGAACGGGTGCAGGAGAGCGTAGGTCTGGTCGAGCACATAGGCTGCACAGGCCTGAGATTCGGCCTTCGCCGCCTCGTCTTCGCCGCCGAACAACGGCTTCAGCAGTTCCAGATACCAGTCGCAGTATTGATTCCAGATGAAGCGGTAAAGCGCACCGGCCGCCTCGTTGAACTTGAACTGCTCGATCCCCGCCGTCACTTCCGCGATGGTCTTATCGAGCTCGGTCAGAATCCAGCGATTGACCGTCTGTTTGGCATCGGCCGGCGTAAAGGCGGGATCGGGCTTGACGCCGTTCATTTCGGCGAAGCGCGTCGCATTCCAGAGCTTGGTGCCGAAATTGCGATAGCCGGCGATGCGGGCGGGATCGAGCTTCACGTCCCTGCCCTGCGCGGCCATGATCGCCAGCGTGAAACGCAGCGCATCGGCGCCATATTCATCGATCAGCTCCAGGGGGTCGATGACATTGCCCTTGGACTTCGACATCTTCTGTCCGTGCTTGTCGCGCACCAGCGCATGCACATAGACCGTGTGGAACGGTTCGACCGGAGTGCCGTCCTTGTCCTTCATGAAATGCAGGCCCATCATCATCATCCGGGCAACCCAGAAGAAGATGATGTCGAAGCCGGTGACCAGCACATCGGTCTGATAATAGCGATCGAGCTCCGGCGTCTTGTCGGGCCAGCCGAGCGTCGAGAACGGCCAGAGCGCCGAGGAGAACCATGTGTCGAGTACGTCCTCGTCGCGGGTGAGGATATCGCCGGGCTTCATCTCTTCCAGCTTTTCCCCAACCCAGGCCTTCCACGGGCCTTCATTGGCAAGGTAATGCTGAATGGCGGCGTGCAGCGCCTCTTCCTCGGTCTTCTCGACGAAGACCGAACCATCAGGGCCATACCAGGCCGGAATCTGATGGCCCCACCAGAGCTGACGGGAGACGCACCACGGCTGGATGTTTTCCATCCATTCGAAATAGGTCTTTTCCCAGTTCTTCGGCACGAAGTTTGTCCAGCCCTCTCGGACCGATTTGATCGCCGGCTGCGCCAGCGTCTTGGCGTCGACATACCATTGTTCGGTGAGACGCGGCTCGATCGGCACGCCGCCGCGGTCGCCATGCGGGACCATATGTGTATGCGGCTCGACCTTGTCGAGCAGGTTCGCCTCTTCCAGCACCTGGACGATCAGCTTGCGCGCCGCGAAGCGATCCTGGCCTTCGAGTTGATCCCAGACGCCGGGAAGCTCCAGTGCGCTCGCTTCCAGCCCTTCGAGGAAATCCTCGTTGTCCTTGATGGTGATATTGCCTTCGACCGTCAGCACGTTGATCATCCTGAGACCGGCACGCTTGCCGACCTCGAAGTCGTTGAAATCGTGCGCCGGGGTCATCTTGACCGCACCGGTGCCGGCCGTCGGATCGGGATATTCATCGGCGACGATCGGAATGCGGCGGCCGACGATCGGCAGGATCACATGTTTGCCGACCAGTGCCTGATAGCGGACGTCGGAGGGATGAACGGCTATGCCGGTATCGCCCAGCATCGTCTCCGGTCGCGTGGTCGCGACGACGAGATAGTCGCGGGTTTCGAATTCCGTCGGAGTGCCCTCTTCGTCGAAGGCGATCGGATGCTGATAGGTAACGCCGGGCTCGAGCGGATAGCGCAGGTGCCAGAGATTGCCCTTGATCTCGACCTGTTCGACTTCAAGGTCGGAAATGGCGGTCAGGAGCTTCGGGTCCCAGTTGACCAGCCGCTTGTCCTTGTAGATCAGGCCTTCCTTGTAGAGCCGGACGAAGACTTCGAGCACGGCCTGCGACAGGCCTTCGTCCATGGTGAAGCGCTCGCGCGACCAGTCGCAGGACGCGCCAAGGCGCCTGAGCTGGTTGAAGATCATGCCGCCGGACTCGGCTTTCCACTGCCAGATGCGATCGACGAAGGCTTCGCGGCCCATGTCGCGGCGCGACGGCTCCTGCCGTTCCTTCAACTGGCGTTCGACCACCATCTGCGTGGCGATGCCGGCATGGTCCATGCCCGGCTGCCAGAGCACGTCCTTGCCGCGCATCCGCTCGAAGCGGACCATGATGTCCTGCAGCGTGTTGTTGAGCGCGTGGCCCATATGCAGCGAGCCGGTGACGTTCGGCGGCGGGATGACGATGCAGAAAGTGTCCTCGCCCGGCTTGGCATTGGCCCCTGCCCCGAAGGCATCGGCCTCTTCCCATTTCCTGGCGATCTTCGGTTCAACGGACGCCGAATCATAGGTTTTGTCGAGCATGGGGATACCGTCGCTGGTCATGATTTTTGCGCACTCCGTAGCGGTAACGCGATGGGCAAGTCAATCGCGGTCAATGAAAAAGCCGCCCGGAGGCGGCTTCGACGGGGTCAAAAGCATTCCGGAATTCAGCGCCGGGGACCACGCACCACGCGCTCGATTTCTTCGCGCACGAGCCGTTCCACCAGCGTCGGCAGATTGTCGTCCAGCCATTCCTGCAGCATGGGCCTGAGCATATCCTCGGCGATCTCGTCGAACGAGCGCCGCTCAGCGCTTTCGACGGCGAGCGCCAGATCCTGGAACGAGCGGGCTACCTGTTCGCCGGCCATGGACGACATCAGCGACGTGGGCTCGTCGCGCAACGGCGGTTCCTCGCGGTGCATCTCGACCGGCGCCATGCGGGTATCGGTCTCCGGCTCCGCAGCAACCTCGTGCATCCGCTCGGCGGCCATCGGCATCGCGGCGGCTTCCACGGCAGGACGCGCAATCTGCTCATCCGCTGCGGCCTGCGACGGAGCTTGCTCGCGGACGGCAGCGCCGCGCTCGGAAGCTGCACGCACGCGGGCAGCGACATCGGCGAGCGACAGCGATTTCTGCGGCGCCGGGTTGGCGGCATGCAGGCTGTTCGGCTGCTGCTGTTCGTGATCTCGGACATCCGCATCCGCGACCGCGCGCAGGAGCGGCGGAGAGACGACTTCGGCCGGCGCATAGGTCTGTCGGGTGTCGGTGAAGTGGTCATCGACGGTCAGGCTGACATCGTCGGAATCGTCATTTGCGGGACGGCCATTGAAGCCCGCCGGTTCAGCAGCGAGGGTCGCCACACCAGCCTGCAATACCGGCTCGTTGCTTTCGATGATCCTGCGAATGGAAGCCAGGATCTCGTCCATGGAGGGTTCACGCACTACATTTGGCTGAGCCATTTCAGTCCCCGGTAATATTCTGCCGCATTGACGATTTGCGCCCCGACCGACGCAACCGATAGCAGACTATGTCATCACCCGATCGGAAAAAACCGCTACGAATCAATAAAATGATATGATGCACAGTTTTATGGCCGTCCGATAGCCGGAATGAAATTAACGGCCGTCGACCGTCCGCAATCCGATCCACTTGTCCTTGACGGCATTGTAGTGCTCTTCAGGATCGTATTTCTGCACCTTGAGGCGGAGGTCCTCGATCGTCAGATGTCCCATTGCCGCGACGGTGGAATAGCTGGCAACCACCGAATCGCGGCGCGCCTGGGCAAGGGTCTCCCTGGCCTGCAGAACCTTGGCCTGGGAGTCGAGGACGTCCAATGTGGTCGCCTGCCCGACCTTGCGCTCTTCGATCACGCCGGCAAGTGCATCATTGGCCGCGCGCAACTGCACCATGCCGGCCGAAATCGTTGCCTCGGACGCCTGATACTGGGCCATGCCGGCGACGATCGTCTTCTGCACGTCGAGCCGGACCGAATCGAGCAGGATCTGCTGCTGGCCGAGTCGTTCCTTGGCCTGGCGGATCTGGCCATATTCGGCGCCGCCCTGGTAGATCGGGATATTGAGGCGGGCGGTCAATGACGAGGTTGAGTAGTCGTTGAGATCGGTAAAGGGCGAGTTGCCGGTGTTGCCTGCAATCTGTCCTTGAATAACGACGCCCGGCAACATCTGACCTTCGGCGGATTTGACCTGGAATCCTGCCTGATCGATCAAATACATCGTTGCAAGAATCTGCGGATGATCCCGCCAGCCTGTGGCGACCGCCTTGTCTATGCTCGCAGGAATCACCCTGGCAAGCGGTGGCGCCTGCTTGATGCCCTTCGGCGCATCGCCGACGATCTGAACGTAAACCGCCTGGCTTTGCCTGAGTTGAGATACCGCGCCGGCCAGCAGAGCCTGCGCCTGCGCCAGTTCCGATTGTGACAGACTGACATCCGTCTTCGTCCCTTCGCCTACAGCGAGTCGTGACTTGGCAGCATTCACCTGCTCACGCAGGAAGGCCATGTTCTGCTTGCGGATGACGACGATATCCTGATTGAGCGCGATATCGGCAAAAGCCTGCGCTGCCGAGAGCAATGTCTGAATCTCCCGCGCCTTCAGCGAGGCCCGTTCGGAGTAGACACTGGCTTCGGCGGCCTTGACGTTGTTCAGGGTCTGAAAGCCGTCGAAGACCTGCTGCGTGATTGTGATGCCGATCGAAGCGTTCTGAAAGTCGTGTTTGTCCTGGATGGCCACCGGCTTCCCATCAAGCCCGGTCTGCGAGGTGACGCCATGCACGTTCATGTCATATTGATTATACGTCTTCTGAGCAAAAGCCGAAATCTGTGGCCGCCAGCCAGCCTTGGCGATCGCCACACTCTCGTCGGTGGCGCGCAGCCCGGCGCGGGCTGCATTTAGGTCGGGGTTGTTCAGATAGGCCTTTTCCATCGCCTCGGTAATGCTGCCGGCGTTCGCAGGGCCATAGACAGCCAGGGAAACCGGCACCACGATCGCGGCAAGCAAGGCCGTTCTCATTTTCCACACGTCAAGTCACCCCGTCCGCAGCTTTCGCCGCCCGATCGCCATGCCGGCGATACGATTCGACTGCCGCCACCTCATGCGCCGGCAATTCAGTCTGCAAATCCCGCATCAGGGCTGCTTCGGCATTATAGCAGAGGCGACAGCCCTATCCGCAACCGCCCATGCGAATCTTTATGGTACAATATGAATTCACATTGCCAGTGGGCAACAAGGTTAATGGCTGAATCAACAGCTTAGTACATTGATAAGAATCAAACCACGCTGTCGGCAGGCGTCGATCGCGCGGCTTGTTTGTGTCAAAACGATGTCAGAAAACGAATTCGGCAACCTTGTCGAAGCCCGGCAGCTTGCCGACGGAGGCGTTGAAAGCGAAGCGCTCGGACTGGCGACCCTGCTCGCGGACGAAAATGCGCGCGCCGGAAGACAGCCCCTGCCCAACCACCGCGACGAGCCTGCCGCCTTCCTTGAGCTGATCGAAAAGCGCGGTCGGCAGCGTATCGACGGCGCCGTTGACGAAAATCAGGTCAAAAGGCGCCTTGCCCGGATAGCCGGCCGAAAGCGCGCCGCTGACGAGCGTCACATTGGCGACACCCTCCAGATTGGCTTTCGCCGCGTCGAGCAGCRATGCGTCGCTCTCCACGGACGTCACCGTGCCGGCGAGTTGCGCGAGAAGCGCCGTGGCGTAACCGGTTCCGGTCCCGACCTCGAGTACCGAATCGGACTTGCTCACCGCCGCCAGCTGCAGCATCTTGGCCAGCGGCGAGGCCGCCATGATATAACGTCCCGGGCCGATCTCCAGGTCGGTATCGATATAGGCGACGGCCTTGAGGCGGTCCGCGACGAATTTCTCGCGTTCGACATTGAAGAAGGCCGTCAGGATGGAATGCGACGTCACATCCGTTGTCCGGAGTTGGCTGTCGATCATCTTGGTGCGCTGCGCTGAATAGTCCATGGTCGGATGCCCCTACTACATGCCTTGAAACCGGCGGGATCACTGCCGGTCTTACTTGCCCTCTGCGCAGCTTTCAAGGGAGCGTGCGGCATTGCGGCAAATTTCGGCGCGGTCGGGTAGAGCCGGCTTATCGTCTGTGCCGAAAGAAAAATGCCTCGCCTCTGCGGCGCAGGGCGTTCATAAGCGGCGTGAATCCCCCGTCCCCGCCCCCGATCACCTTTTCGGACCGAGGCTTTCGAATTCTGTCACAGGCAGAATGCTGATCATTGATGCCGCGCAACATCAGACATTAGATGAATTGTTCGGTTCAGTTCACTGGAAATGGCCACGCTCTGGGAAAACTTTATATGTTTCGCGGATAAAATACCACGATGCTCCATTTCTCCACCGATGACCTGCCTCTGCGGGATCGTTTCGATCACTGGTGCGAGACGCGCGGCAGGAACTTGTTTGGCGTCACGATCGAATTGCCGCGCGAGCGTCGAGCCGATTTTTTCGGGCGATTCAGCGCCGCCCAGGTCGGCGGTGCGGTGGTCTCGGAAATGCAGGCCTCGTCTTACAAACTGAGCCGGACCGACAAGGATATCGGCCGGGTGGCCGGCAACAGCCTGTGCATCTCGCGCCAGGTGCGTGGGCCAGGCTGGGTGGATGTCGGCCGCGGGCGCATATTGTCCGTGCGGGAGGGCGATCTCGCCATCAATCATTCCGATCTGCCCTATACCGGCACCCCGCAGCGTGCCGACGGCTTCCACTATCGGATGTTGAAGATTCCGCTCTCGGGCGACATTCTGTTGGCAGCACCCGCACATGATCTTTTCGCGGCGGTGTCCGCGCCGAATAGCACATTCGCCCGACCACTTTCGGCGCTCTTCAACGCCATAATCGGCGGATGGCGCGATCTCGCCGATCCCTTCTCTGCGATTACGCATGTCGCCAGGCTCGCCATGCTTGAGCGCGGACGCCTGCCGCCGGGCATGCCGGAATGCCGGGCAGCGCTGCGCGCAGGCTTCTTCCATGCCGCGCATGAGGTTCTCGCACGCGATCACCATGACCCGAACCTGTCGCCGGGAGCGGTCGCGCGTGAGCTCGGAATTTCCTTGCGGCAGATCCATGTCCTGTTCGAGCCGACGGGCCTGTCTTTCTCCAGGACGTTGACGGCCATCCGAATCCGCACCGCGTGCCTGCTGCTGGAGACGATGCCGGCACGGTCTGTCGCCGATATCGCCTTTGCCAGCGGCTTTGACAGTCTTGCGACATTCTATCGCGCGTTCCGGGATTCCTCCGGCATGACGCCGACGGATATGCGCTCCCTTTCCCGACATTGATCTGCTGCGGATCTGCGCCTTCGGGCTGGATAATTGGGCTCTGCACTGAGCTTAAGCTGGGCGCGTGCGCGCAATGAGAAGACGGTAACCCACGCCTCTGTTAAGCGTCCAATCCTTGTTCGGCAGCAGGATGGACGGAGTGGTGAATGCCGTGGCGTGCACGGACCGAACAATTGCTGGCCAAGCCCGGCTGCCTTCGCGTCATGTGTGAACTTGCCAGGGGGTTCATGCGCACCCATGACAATTCGCCGCGTGCATCTTCGCTGTTTGCCAGCCAGCAGCGCTGGTTGATGTCTCACATCGCGATTTCGCTCCACTTTCGCCGATCGGTTTCCGCCGAAAGCGGTTTGACGCTGTACAATTTCATGCAGGACGTTGTCGGCCATGAGCTCGCCAGCCGCAACACGGCGCGGGCCTTCCTGGCCGAAGCGGTAAAATACGGCTTCGCCCGGCCTGTCCCGTTCGAAGGCCAGCCACGCTTGCCGAACAGCATGTTGCCGATCGAGCCGACGGAGGCGACGATCGCGCTTCTCGCCGAGTGGTATTCTGCGCATCTGCAGGCCCTGGATGCGCTCGGCGGAGCGCCACGGCTGCCCCGTTTTTCCGCAAACCTGTCTGCCGCACTCGCCGCAATGGAACCGTTTGTCTGCGGCGAACTGTTGACTTGCGCCGATGTGCGCAATCCTGGGCCGGTCTACTCGCTTTTTACCTGGATGGACCAGGGCGGCCTGCTGATGGATCGCCTGATGGCCGGGATCGACTGTACAACCGCGACGGAAGGGGAACGGTCGATCACCGATATCACCTCCATTTCCGAAATCGCCCGGGCCTATGGCCTCTCCAGATCGCATGCCGCGCGCAAACTCGTGAACGGCGAGCGAACCGGTCATATCGGCTGGACCGGACGGCGCGGCCATTCCGCGATGTGGTTATCCAGCGATTTCCGCAAGGATTATGCGCGCGCCCAGGCGTTCAAATTGGTGATCATCGATGCGGCCTTCGCATTGGCCTTCGCATCCGATGACGGCCCCTCGATGGCACCCTGTCAAGCCAACTCCGATCGCGTGTCAAAAATGGGCGGAGACAGTTCACCGCCGCCTCAATAGGTTTCGCGCCGACGAGGCTGTCTAACGCTTCAAGGCCGATCCAGGCGGCCGAGATCGGAACGAATTACGGAATAGGATTGCGCCATGACGCATAGCTCACCCGCCGAGACCCAGGTCACCGCCTCCGCCGATGACAGTCACCAGATCACGGCGCTTGCAGATCACGGCTGGGTGGTCACCTGGGAGGCCGATGGCCGAAACGGCATCTACCAGCAAGCTTACAATGCCGACGGCACCAAACAGGGTGTCGAGACTCAGGTCAATACCGTAGCAACATCCGAATACACCCCTCAGATCACGGCGCTTACCGGTGGCGGTTGGGTGGTGACTTGGCAAGCCTGGGGCCAGGACGGTGGCGCCCCCTTCGGCGTCTACCAGCAGGTCTACAATGCCGATGGCACCACACTGGGTGGCGAAACTCTCGTCAACACATATGTCACCGACTCGCAAGACACCCCACAGATCACCGCGCTTAGCGATGGCGGCTGGGTGGTGACGTGGCAATCCAACGGAGAAGATGGCAGTTACTACGGTATCTACCAGCAGGCCTATAATGCCGATGGCACCACACAGGGTGTTGAGACCCGGGTCAATACATTTACGACCGGCCACCAATCCGGCCAGCAGATCACCGCGCTTGCCGATGGCGGCTGGGTGGTGACGTGGCGCTCCTACGGCTTAGGCGTCAGCATCTACGACATTCGCCAGCAAGCCTATAATGCCGACGGCACCACGTTAGGTGTCGAGACGCTGGTCAACTCATACACCTTCGTTGAGCAAGACAGCCCGCAAATCACCGCGCTTGCCGACGGTGGTTGGGTGGTGACGTGGCGTTCCGACTACCAAGACGGCGATGTCTATGGTGTCTATCAGCAGGCCTATAACGCCGACGGCACCTCACGGGGTGTCGAAATCCAGGTCAATACCTATACGACCGGCGCGCAATCCGACCAGCATGTCACCGCGCTTACCGATGGCGGCTGGGTGGTGACCTGGGTGTCCGCCGGGCAAGACGGCGATGGCAACGGCATCTACCAGCAGGCCTACAACGCCGACGGCACCACGCAAGGCGGCGAAACCCAGGTCAATACATACACAACCGGCGACCAATCCGGCCAGCAGATTACCGCGCTTGCCAATGGCGGCTGGGTGGTGACCTGGGTATCCGGCGGGCAAGACGGCGATGGCAGCGGCATCTACCAGCAAGCCTACAATGCCGATGGCAGCACACTGGGTGGCGAGACCCAGGTCAATACATTCACCGCCGGCGATCAATACAGTCCGAAAATGACTGCGCTTGCCGATGGCGGCTGGGTGGTCACCTGGATAAGCGGCGCCCAGATCTACCAGCAACGATACAGCTCGGACGGTCATATCTACGATCCGCATCAGGCCCCGACAGCATCCGATGCCACACTAACCGCGTTGGAAGATACGCCTTACACGTTCTCGGCTTCCGATTTCGGCTTTTCGGACAGCACCGATGGCGACAGTCTGTCAGCGGTGATCATCACGACGCTGCCGGCCTCCGGCACGCTGACCATCGATGGCGTCGCCGTGACTGCAGGCACCTCGATCAGTGCGAGCGACATCGCCGCCGGCAAGCTTGTCTATACGCCCACGGCAAATGACCACGGCGACGATTTCGCTAGCCTCACCTTCGAGGTTGTCGACGATGGCACAACCAGGGACGGCGGTCACGATACCTCCACCTCCCACACGCTGACCTTCAATGTCTCCGCGGTTAACGATGCACCCACCGCATCAGACCACACCGTCTCACTGCTTGAGGACGGCTCCTATACATTCGCGACGTCCAATTTCGGCTTTTCGGATAGCGAGGGCGACCACCTGTCGGCTGTGATCATCACGACGCTGCCGGCGTCGGGCACGCTGACGCTCAATGGCGTTGCGGTCCAGGCGGGTGATTCCATCGATGCGAGCGATCTCGCCGCCGGCAAGCTGGTCTACGTGCCGGCCGCCGACGCCAACGGCCGCGATCTTGCCAGCCTGACCTTCGAGGTCGTCGACGACGGCGGCACAGCCAATGGCGGTGTCGATACGTCCGCCAGCCACACGATCACCTTCGACGTCGTCGGGGTCCCTGCCGTTGAAACTGAGGTCAACACCTACGCGACGGGCGATCAGTACGACCAGCATGTCACCGCGCTGGCCGACGGCGGCTGGGTGGTGACGTGGATATCCTACGGCCAGGACGGCAGCGGCACCGGCATTTACCAGCAGGCCTACAATGCCGACGGCACCGCGCTGGGAGACGAGACGCGCGTCAACACAGTGACGGCCGATTCCCAGGATAATCCCCAGATCACGGCGCTTGCCGATGGGGGCTGGGTGGTCACTTGGACTTCCAAATACGAGGACGGCAGCGGCACCGGCATTTACCAGCAGGCCTACAATGCCGACGGCACCATGCAGGGTGTCGAGACTCGGGTCAATACATACATCACCGACGATCAAACCGACCCGCAGATCACCGCGCTTGCCGGTGGCGGCTGGGTCGTCACCTGGGGCTCCCGTGACCAGGACGGAGATGACGGAGGCATCTACCAGCAGGTCTACAATGCCAACGGCACCACGCAAGGGGTTGAGACCCGGGTCAATACCCAATGGACCAACAGTCAGGAGGACCCGCAGATCACCGCGCTGGCCAATGGCGGCTGGGTGGTCACATGGACCACCAGTGATACCTATCAGCAGGCCTACAATGCCGACGGCACCGCGCTGGGTGACGAGACCCGGGTCAATACATACACGACCGGCAATCAACACGACCCGCAGATCACCGCTTTGGCCGATGGCGGCTGGGTAGTCACCTGGATATCCGATGGCCAGGACGGCGATCTCTACGGTATCTACCAGCAGGCTTATAATGCCGATGGCACCGCTTATGGTGTCGAAACCCAGGTCAATACCTATACGGACAGCTACCAGTACAATCCGCAGATCGCCGCGCTTGCCGATGGCGGCTGGGTGATCACCTGGACGTCCTTTGGCGAGGACGGCAACAGCTACGGTGTCTACCAGCAGGTCTACAACGCCGACGGCACCACGCATGGCAGCGAGACGCGCGTCAATACTGAAACGGCGAGCTCGCAGGAGAACCAGCCGGTCACCGCCCTTGCCGATGGCGGCTGGGTGGTCACATGGATCTCCTATGGCCAGGACGGCGACGGCTATGGCGTCTACCAGCAGGCCTACAATGCCGACGGCACCACACGGGGTGACGAGACCCAGGTCAACACCTATACAGCCGGCTCGCAGGAGAGCCCGAAGATCACCGCGCTTGCCGATGGCGGCTGGGTGGTGACGTGGAATTCCGACAGCCAAGACGGCAGCGGCAGGGGCATCTACCAGCAGCGATATGATGCGGAGGGCCAGATCTATGGCACGAACCATGCCCCGACGGCAGCTGATGCGACGCTGACAACGACCGAGGATACCTCTTACACCTTCTCGGCCGCCAATTTCGGCTTTGCCGATGCAATCGATGGCGACCATCTGTCCGCGGTGATCATCACGATGCTGCCGGCCTCCGGCAAGCTCAAGCTCGATGGCGTCACCGTGCATGCAGGCGATTCGATCGATGCCAGCGACATTGCCGCCGGCAAACTGGTCTATGTGCCTGCCGCCAATGCGCATGGCACAGGCCTCGCCAGCCTGACCTTTGAGGTCGTCGACAATGGCGGCACTGAGGGCGGCGGCTTCGATACGTCTGCCTCCTACACCATCACCTTCAACGTCACGTCCGTCAGCGATGCCCCRACAGCATCGGACCACACCGTCTCGATGCTCGAAGACGGTTCATATACATTCGCGATTTCCAACTTCGGCTTTTCGGATGTCGACGGCGACAGCCTGTCGGCGGTGATCATCACGACACTGCCGGCCTCCGGCACGCTGACGCTCAACGGCGTTACCGTGCATGCAGGGGATTCGATCGATCCGAGCGACATCGCCGCCGGCAAGCTCACCTATGTGCCGCCCGCCGACGCTAGTGGGCGCGACCTTGCCAGCCTGACCTTTGAGGTCGTCGACGATAGCGGCGCCAGTGGCACCGATACCTCTGCTAGCCACACGATCACTTTCGATGTCGTCGCGGTGCCCGCCGCYGAGACCCAGGTCAATACCGAGACGGCCAGCGCGCAATTCAACCAGACGATCACCGCGCTTGCCGATGGCGGATGGGTGGTCACCTGGCAGTCCAACGGCCAGGACGGCAGTGCCGCCGGCATATACCAGCAGGCCTACAATGCTGATGGGACGACGCTGGGTGACGAGACCCAGGTCAATATCTATACGACCAGCTATCAGGATTTCCAGCAGATCACTGCGCTTGCCGATGGCGGCTGGGTGGTCACGTGGCAGTCCTATGGCCAGGACGGCGACGACGAGGGCATCTACCAGCAGGCCTACAATGCCGACGGCACCACGTTAGGTGTCGAGACCCGGGTCAATACCTACACCGCCAGATATCAAGACAGCCAGCACATCACCGCGCTTGCCGATGGCGGCTGGGTGGTCACCTGGGAGTCCTATGGCCAGGACGGTGATAGCTCGGACGTCTATCAACAGCTCCTCAATGGCTACGGTGTCTACCAGCAGGTCTACAATGCCGACGGCACCAAGTTAGGTGACGAGACCCGAGTCAATACCTATACGACCGGCGATCAAGGTTCTCCGCAGATCACCGCGCTTGCCCATGGCGGTTGGGTGGTCACCTGGCAATCCTATCTCCAGGACGGCAGCGGCGCCGGCGTCTACCAGCAGGCCTACAACGCCGATGGCACCAAGCAAGGGGGCGAGACCCGGGTCAACACCTATATGACCGACTCTCAAGGCTCTGCGCAGATCACAGCGCTTGCCGATGGCGGATGGGTGGTGACCTGGGAGTCCAACGGCCAGGACGGCAGTGGCACCGGCATCTACCAGCAGGCCTATAATGCCGACGGCACCACACAGGGGGTCGAAACCCGAGTCAACACCTATACGACCGGCTCTCAAGATTCCCTGCACGTCACCGCGCTTGCCGATGGCGGATGGGCAGTCACCTGGACGACCATCGACCAGGACGGCGATGGCTACGGTGTCTACCAACAGGCCTATAATGCCGATGGCACTGCGCTAGGAGACGAGACCCAGGTCAATACCTATACGACCGGCTATCAAGGTTCTCCGCAGATCACAGCGCTTGCCGATGGCGGCTGGGTGGTCACCTGGACGTCCACGGGTCAGGACGGCAGCAGCGACGGCGTCTACCAGCAGGCCTACAATGCAGATGGCACCACGCAGGGGGGCGAGACCCGAGTCAATACCTATACGGCCAGCAGCCAACTTTCTCCGCAGATCACCGCGCTTGTCGATGGCGGCTGGGTGGTCACCTGGGCGTCCAATGGCCAGCACGGCAATAGCTATGGCGTATATCAGCAGCGCTATGATGCGGAGGGTCAGATCTACGGCACGAACCATGCCCCGACTGCCGCCGATGTGACGCTGACAACGCTCGAGGATACGGCCTACACTTTCTCGATTGTCAACTTTGGCTTTGCCGACGCAATCGATCGCCATGACACTCTGTCGGCGGTGATCATCTCCGCGCTGCCGACCTCCGGTACGCTCAAGCTCAATGGCGTCACCGTGCATGCAGGGGATTCCATCGATGCGAGCGACATCGCCGCCGGCAAGCTTCTCTATATGCCCGCTGCGAATGCCAATGGTACCGGTCTCGCCAGCCTGACCTTCAAGGTGGTCGATGACGGCGGCACCGAGAGCGGCGGCTTCGATACGTCCAGCGCCCACACCATCACGTTCAATGTCACGTCTGTCAGCGATGCCCCGACGGCATCAAACAATACCCTGTCCCTGCTCGAGGATGGCTCCCATGCCTTCTCGGTTGCCGATTTCGGCTTCTCGGACAGCACCGATGGCAACAGCCTCGACTATGTGACGATCACGGCTCTGCCTGCGTCCGGCACGCTGACGCTCGACGGCGTCGCCGTGACCGCCAATCAGCACATCACTGCCGCCGATATTTCCAGCCTCGTCTGGACGCCGGCGGCCAATGCCCACGGCACGGGCCTTGCCAGCCTGACATTCACGGTCAGTGACAATGGCGGCACGGCGCATGGCGGCAACGACACCAGTACCGTGCATACGCTCACATTTGATGTCACCGCTGTCGATGACGCGCCGGTGCTGGACTTCGATTCGGCTTCGACATTCGAGAACAAGGCTGTGACGATGAATGTGCTCGCCGACGCCACCGATGTTGACGGCGATACGCTGACGATCATTTCTGCCGGCGTCACCTCCGGTTTCGGCTCCGTATCAATCGTGGGCGGTAAACTGGTCTATGATCCGACGACGGCGCCCAACCAGAATATCGACGCGGGCGAAAGCCGCCAGGTCAAGGTCAGCTATACGGTCTCCGATGGCCATGGTGAACACACTTCCGAGACGATCACCATCACCGTCAACGGCGTTTCACCGGATGTGTTCAGGGGCACGGATGCTGCGGAAACCCTGACCGGCAGCCATGGCGACGACATTGTCTACGGCCTGGGCGGCAACGACCTAATCGATGGCGGCACCGGCGCCGACGATATGCGTGGCGGCAAGGGCAATGACGTCTATGTCGTCGACAACAAAAAGGACAATGTTTCGGAAGCCAAGGGTGCGGGCACGGATCTCGTCAAGGCATCGGTCAGCTTCACGCTCGGCGACAATATCGAAAGGCTGCAGCTGACCGGATCAGCCGCCACAGATGCCAACGGCAACAGGCTTGCCAATCTCCTGACTGGCAACAAGACGGACAACACGCTGTGGGGCGGCCTCGGCGCCGACACGCTGAGCGGCGGCAAGGGTGCCGATACATTCCTGTTCCGCGACATCGCCGAAAGCACGGTAAAGGCTGGCGGCCGTGACCTCATCCTCGATTTCTCCCATCATCAGCACGATCAGATCGACCTGCATCTGATCGACGCTGACGAGACGAAGAGCGGCAACCAATCGTTCAAGTTCATCGGCACGGATCAGTTCGATGGCCACGCTGGCGAGCTGCGTTTCGAGTCGAAATCCGGCCATACACTCATCCAGGCCGATACCGACGGCGACCATAAGGCCGATTTCGCCATCATGCTCGATGACGCCATGGCTCTCAAACAAGGGGACTTCGTGCTGTGATCGATGTGGAGAATATCTGAAGCATGTTGCGGCCTCAGGGTATCCATACGGGCAAGGCCGCGGAATTGGATCGCGCGCAGGTGCTCGGGCTGATGTATGGTGAGGCTGTCGCTCAGGC
>NZ_JBFUFF010000055.1:0-45874 GCF_056403555.1 Rhizobium sp. P2_G2 | reverse complement strand
CTTCGATCGTGCCCGAAGCTGGATCATGCCGATGCAGTCCTCGGTGATATCCGTGAGCTGCACGGCTTCTTCGTTCAACTGGTAGCGGCCGGCCTCGATGCGCGAGAGGTCGAGGATCTCATTGATCAGGTTGAGCAGGTGCTGGCCCGATGTGTGGATGTCGTTGACATATTCCTTGTAGGTCGGATTGTTGAGCGGACCGAGCACTTCCGTCGACATCACCTCGGAAAAGCCGAGGATGGCGTTGAGCGGTGTCCGCAGTTCATGCGACATTGAGGCGAGGAAGCGCGACTTGGCAAGATTGGCCTCCTCGGCGCGGCGGCGCGCCTCATCGGACATCGATTTCGCCGTTTCGAGCTCGGCGATCAAGTCGTCCTTTTCCGACTGGAAGGAGAGCAGCTTGATATTGGAACTGTAAAGCCGGTCGGTGATGAAGGAAAAGAACGCCATGGTGATGGCGAAGACCGCCGTCAGCGCCAGGTCGAGGGAATTGCGGTCAAGAACCGAAGCCAGCGCCAGTGCCGCAACGACCGGCAGAAACGTATACAGCGTCGAGCCGCGCAGCATGAACTGCGCCATCGACGTCGCCGACATGGCAATGATCAGCACTGCGCCCTTGAAATAGAAAAAGCCGGTGCCGCATGTGGTGCAATCGATGAGCGCTAGCCAGCCCCAGCCGATGCCGGCGAGCACCTGGCCGGCGAGCAGCTTCAAGTGCCAGCTGCGCGCGTTCTCCGTGGTGATCGCGGCTTTCTGCGCCCTCCGGATCACCACCATATTCGTGGAATGCAGCGCCAGCGACCCCAACATCCACGGGAAGAGATTGACCGAATCGAAGAAATAATTGGCGAACACGCCGATCAGGAGCACGAACAGCGGCACAAGCGAGGCCGAGTATTGTATCGACGACAGATGCAGCAGCAACATGTCCTTGTCGAAACTGCTGGCGGCATTGCTGTTCATCTGCAGCCGCTCGCGCGTCGTCTTCACCGTCCGCGACACCGCCTGGTTTCTGGAGGTGCGGGAGCGATCGACGATGATCTTGTCGGGCGACGAACTGGCTCGTTGACTCATGATACGGACTGGAACTGGCTCTTTCGCCGCGAGAATAAAGCGCAATCCTTAAGAAGATGCTTCCGTGATAAGGATTTGTTTGCCATGCGTGGTCTCGATTCGACACGTGGGACAGTCTTGTCCGGAAAATTTACGTAATGAAAATCAATCTCTTGCGCGATATTGTTATTACGGTGTGTTTTCTCGTTCTACTCGCGCTTATCGCCTTGAAGGTTAAGACTGACGCGGTCGAAACACTCGGCGGGCATTATCGCGTCGTCGACGGCGACAGTCTGGCACTCGGCGAGCGGCGCTTGAGGTTAACAGGCATAGACGCGCCGGAATTGACCCAGACCTGCATGCTTCACGCCACGTCATGGCGCTGCGGAGAGGCGGCAAAGGCCATGCTGCAAACATTGGTCGGCCGGGGCGTTATGATCTGCAAAGGCGACCGCAGGGATAAATATGGCCGGCTGCTGGTCGCCTGTATATCCGGCGGCATGGATATCAACCGGCAAATGGTCCGACGCGGTCTCGCCGTGGCGTTCGGGGATTATGAACGCGAAGAGGCCGAGGCGAAGCAAGCACATATCGGCGTCTGGGCCACGGAGTTCGTCCGGCCGGTCGATTGGCGCCGGTCGCATCATTTGGTGAAGGAGGATGAACCGCACCGGCTACCCTTGCTTGACTGGATATTCGGAGGCGCAGGCTCTTGACCGACGCGATCGATGACCTGAAGGCGGAGATCGCGGCCTGCCGTGTCTGCCGCGACAATCCGGTTGGCAAACCCCTGCCGCATGAGCCGCGGCCGGTCGCAGTGCTGTCGACCACGGCACGCATCCTGATCTCCGGCCAGGCGCCGGGCTTGCGCGTGCATGAAAGCGGCATTCCCTTCAACGATGCGTCCGGTGACCGGCTGCGGCAATGGCTCAATGTCGACCGCACGCAATTCTACGATCCCGACAAATTCGCCGTCATGGGGATGGGTTTCTGCTTTCCCGGCTATGATGCACATGGCTCTGACCTGCCGCCGCGCAAAGAGTGCGCGCCACTCTGGCGCGCTCGTGCAGTGGCCGTCATGCCGCAGATCGAGCTGGTGCTCGCCGTCGGCGGCTATGCGCAGGCCTGGCATCTCGCGCTCAAGCCCGGCGGCTCGATGACGGAAACTGTCCGCGACTGGCGCCGCCATCTCGAAAGGGGCGTGCTGCCGCTGCCGCATCCAAGCTGGCGCAATACCGGTTGGATCCGGAAGAATCCATGGTTCGAAACTGAACTGCTGCCAGAACTCCGTCGTCTGGTTTCTTCGTGGATTTCTTGAAATAGCATTCTTCCTTTTTCAGAAATTCGTATAATAGTGAGCAAAATTTTCCCGGAGGTAAGTATGGACCGCCTTGACAGAAAGATCCTCAGGTTGCTGCAGGAAGATGCGACACTCGCCGTGGCCGACCTTGCTAAGAAGGTCGGCTTGTCGACCACGCCCTGCTGGCGCCGCATCCAGAAAATGGAAGAGGACGGTGTCATCAAGCGGCGCGTCGCCATTCTCGATCCGATCAAGGTCAACACCAAAGTCACCGTCTTCGTGTCGATCCGTACCAATTCGCATTCGATCGAATGGCTGAAGCGTTTTTCCGAAGTGATCGTCGAATTCCCCGAAGTCGTGGAATTCTACCGCATGAGCGGCGACGTTGATTATCTCCTGCGTGTCGTTGTCCCCGACATCGCGGCTTATGACGCTTTCTACAAGCGCATGATTACCAAGATCGAGATCCGCGACGTCTCCTCCGTCTTCGCCATGGAACAGATCAAATATTCGACGGAGCTGCCGCTTGATTACATGATCCTGGAACAGCCGAAGAGCTCGGAGGAATGAAAAGGTGCAAATTGGCGGATTTCCAGTATATTCGTTCTATATTTGAGGACCGGATATGACGCTGCTGCAGGAATTGCGTGCCAAAGCAGATTTGATAGGCAAGATCGGGGCGGAAGCCAGGGCCGAGGCGCGCGCGCTCGGCGCTCCGTCCTATTATGTCGATGCCAACATTGGTGACGGCATCGTCGAAGAACTGTCGGACGGCAGTAAAAGGCTGACATCGTTGAAAACGTCTTCTGGGACGAACAACGATCAGGCAGCTTGATTGCAAGGCGTACCGCCGCGATGCGTCATTCTTGCTGGCCCGAACGGCGCCGGCAAGACGTCACTCTACGGCAAGCTCTCTCTGCCGGGCGAGTTCATCAACGCCGACGTGGTCGCAAGAGAGATCGATGATCAGCGACCCGAGGCGGCTTCGATTGCGGCCGGTCGTCGGGTGTTGTCGATGCTGGCAAGTACGCTGTTGAATCGGCTTGATTTCACATATGAAACGACCTTGTCCAGCCATCAGGCGATCAACCTGATGAAGGAGGCGAGGCGGCTTCACTATCGCATAGGCCTCATCTTTGTTGCCCTTGTCAGCCCCGACCTGCATGTCTTGCGGGTCGCGTCAAGGGTATTGAAAGGCGGACATTCAATACCGGAAAACATCATCCGTCGCCGATATGATCAATCTTTGCAAAACCTCGAACCCGCCATAGGACTTTCCGACGAAGTGGCGGTTTACGACAACAGCGGCCCGGAGGGGCCGGAACTGAAAATCGAGATCAATGATCACGAGCTTGTGTATCGAAAGCTGGAGGCTGCAAATCCGCTCGACGATCGTCTTGCGACGATTGTCTCGAGCGCGTTGCGACGCCAGCTGTAATGACACAGAGCCGAAACCAGTGATCATGGGTTTGATCCGATGGTCAAAGCCTCAGCAAAAGAAACTTCCATTCGATGGACATGGATTGACGGGTCGCTGAAAGATCGAGTGGCTGACCACTTAAGAGAAAGTTCAACGAAGCGGGATAACTTGCCCTCCGCCGACATGATATTCGGAGGGTTAGAATGACGACCGCAGCCACGTCAGACCGCGTTGTCGTCCCTGCCGAGACCGATCGCTGGCATTTCGGCCTCTATCTCTTGATCTTCGCGATCTCGGTCGGCACACTGATCGCGCTCGACATCGACAGTGGCGGACCCAACAATCTCGATCCGGATGACGGTCTGCGTGCGCTTGAAATACGGACGCTGTTTGCGACCGGCCGCTGGTTCGATATGTCGATCCCGATGATCTGGTCGCCGGAGCCGTATTTTTCCCACTGGTCACGCATCATCGACCTGCCCTATGCGATGATGACGCTGGCGCTGAAACCCGTTCTCGGGCTCGAGCGGGCGCTTGCAATCGCCTTTCATGCCTGGCCGGCCTGCATGGCCTGCCTTTACGTGATGCTGGTGGTTGCCATCTTGCAGAGACTGGCGCCGCGGCGGACGGAACTGCCGGCCTATATGTTGCCGATCATGGCGCTCGTCGCCTTCTACGGCATCTGGGAGTTCAGCCCTGGTCGGATCGACCACCACAACGCGCAGATCCTCTGCCTGCTGTCGGCGATCTATGGTTTTGTCCGCTTCGACGCCATGGGAGGGGTCTTGATCGGCATCGCCACCTGCGTCGCCACTGCGATCGGGCTCGAAACCCTGCCGGTTCTGGCGGTCGCGCTGGCCGCCGTCAGCGCTGCCTGGTGGTTCGATATGCCGGCGAGCCGATCGGTGCTGCAGGCGACGGGTGCGGTTTGCGCGGTTCTGCCCATTCTGCTGATGCTGGCACTGATCGCGCCCTCGGACTATCTTGTCCTGCATACGGACGAATTCTCGGCACCCTATATCGAAGCGCTTGTCGGCTTCGGCTTCCTGGCGGTGCTCGGACCGCGTTTCACCGGCAATCGCCCATCGCCAATGTTGCGCTTCGGTATCTTTGCCGGCGTCGGCGTCGTCATTATCGTGGCGATCCTGCTGCAATATCCCGACTATCTGAAAGGGCCGTATCCGATGATGGATACGGTTGCCAAGAGATATTGGTTCGACCATATCCTGCAGGAGAAGAGCATCCTGGCAATCGTCGGGCGGCGCAAGCCGCTCGTGATCGCTTTGGCAATCATACCATTGCTACTCCTTATGCTCAGCGTGCCAGCTGTGGTTCGCGACATTCGCCGGCGACAGCCGGGACTGCCGGCAATCTTCGTGGTGTTGTGCAGCGCCGTCCTTCTTGCCTACATATCCAATCGTTTCCTGCCGCAGACGCTGGCGACTTCGATCCTGCTCACGCCGGTCGCAATCGGCGAGGCTCGATGCATGCTCGTCGCCTCCCGCAGCCGGACATCGGGGCTGGCCAAAGCGATTGGCGCGGTCGTCATCCTCGTGCTTGCCTTCGAAGCACTGTTCGCTGCCGTACCCTTTCGGCCGGCGTCCAAGGATGCCTTCGACGATCTCCTGGCCGAGGATTGCGGCACGGAGAGTTTTTCAGTGCTTACCGGCCTGACGCCAGGCCACATCATGACCCCCCCTGGCATTGGCCTGGAGATTGCAGAGCGTGTTCCGCCAGGCGTGACGGTGTCGGGCATCCCCTATCATCGAAGTACGCCGGCGATCAGCCGCCTGACGCGGACCTTCATGGCGTCGACGACGGCGGAGCGGATGGCCTATCTGAAGAATTTCGACTATCTGGCGCTTTGCCGGCCGAAGACGCCAAGGCCTGGCGGCCATTTCCTGCCGCTGTTTACCGCCCTGATTGCTGGCGAAAGGGTTCCGGGCTTCGACATGATCCGGGCACCGGTGCCGACGCAAGTCATGCTCTTCCGCATCGACCATTCGGTTGCGCAGTGACGGCTATTTCAGCCGCGCGACGGTGGTGGGATCGGTGAGTTCACGGACGGCATCCTTGCCTATCCAACGCGCCGTCTTGTCCGAGCTCGCGGCCAGCCTTTCCGCCATGGCCAGGGCCGGCCCATGGCAAGCCCGATTACGTTTGCCGATCTGCCGGAGCGCCCAGTTGACTGCCTTCTTGACGAAATTGCGCGGATCGGAGGCATGCTGTTCAATCAACGGCAGCCAGGCAAGCATGGTCGCATCCGGCTCTTTCTTCAGGTGTACGGCGCTCCAGGCCATCATGGCAAAGGCGGTGCGGCGGACGAATTCGCGCTCGTCGTCGGCAAATTCCGGGATCAAGATGTCTTGCAGCCCGGCATCGGCGTAGAGATCGCTGACAGTGTCGACAATCTCCCAGGAATTGAAATCATCCGCCCAGCGCCGTGCCTGGTCGAGCGTCACCTTTTTCGGCTCGTCGGTGAAAGCGGCCAACAGTCGGGCTTCGCGAATGCCGCTCTCCCACAGCGCGAGCGCCCGTTCATGATTGCGTTTGATAGCGCGTGCAAGCGATCTCAAAACGGGGTTGCTGATGCCGAGCGCCGCGCCCGTGTCGATGCCGAACCGCTGCATGCCCTCGATATTGCGGCCGTCTCGCAGCGATTTCAGATAATCGACGATCTGGGATGCGGTCCAATCGCGCGAGGGGCTTTCCATCACTTACTCCGCCATCGGTCTGAAATTGATCCATACGCTCTTCCAATCCGAATATTGACCGGACGGCAGATCCTTGAATGGGCCACATCGGCGAATGGCGCCGACTGCGGAGGCGGCGATGAATTGGACCTTGCTGGTATTCGGCTCCAGCATCACGGTCTCCACATCCAGCACCGCTCYGTCAGGCGCGAGACGCACATGAAGCATGATTCTGGACGGTCCCGGATCGTAGCCGGAAGGAAGATTCCAGCAGCGGATGATCTCCGCTTTCAACTGACTTGCAAGATTGGATTCTGCAGCCTGGGCTGAACGCCCGGCGCAAGCGGCGATAGCCAATCCCGTAAGCGCCGGAACGATGCGCATCCTATTTCTCAAGCCGTGCCAGCAGCGACGACGTATCCCAGCGATTGCCGCCCATCTGTTGCACATCGCCATAGAATTGATCGACGAGCGCCGCCACCGGCAGCCGAGCGCCGTTCTTGCGCGCCTCGTCGAGGCAGATCGCCAGGTCCTTGCGCATCCAGTCTATGGCGAAGCCGAAGTCGAACTTGCCCTGGTTCATGGTCTTGTGGCGATTTTCCATCTGCCAGGAGCCGGCAGCRCCCTTGGAGATCACGCTGACCACGTCCTCGACATCGAGGCCGGCGCGCTTGGCGAAGTGGATGCCTTCCGCGAGCCCCTGCACCAGGCCGGCGATGCAGATCTGGTTGACCATCTTGGTCAATTGGCCGGAACCGGCAGAGCCCATGAGCCCGACCATGCGGGCATAGGCGTCGATCACCGGCTTGGCCTTCTCGAAGATATCCGGCTTGCCGCCGCACATCACGGTCAGCACGCCGTTCTCAGCCCCGGCCTGGCCGCCGGAAACCGGCGCGTCAATGAAGAAGCAGCCCTTTGCCTCGGCTGCAGCCTCGAGTTCGCGTGCTACTTCGGCGCTGGCCGTGGTGTTGTCGATCAGGATGGCGCCCGGCTTCATCGTCGCAATGCAGCCATCAGTACCTGTCGTCACCGACCGCAGGTCTTCGTCATTGCCGACGCAGGTGAAGACGAAGTCGGCACCATGAGCGGCTTCTGCCGGCGTCGGCTTGAAGGTGCCGCCGAATTCCGTCGCCCATTTCTCGGCCTTGGCAATGGTGCGGTTATAGACGGTGACGTCGTGCCCACCCTTGACCTTGAGATGTCCCGCCATGGGATAACCCATCACGCCCAGACCGATGAAAGCCACCTTCGCCATGCTCACGCTCCTCAATAAGTGATATGGAGCATGTAGCGGATCGAACGCGGCGATGAAAGTGCTCCTCCCGGCTTGCCACGTTCAATTCCATCAACAGCAAGGGTTGGGTCTCGCGCCGCGCCGCGCTATGATGCGAGACGCCGCGCGACCACCAGATGCCCGGCGATCGGTTCGCCTTCCTCCAGCCGCACGGTGATGTCGCCGACTTCCACCACTTCGAAGCCCGCATCGCCGAGCACCTTGCGGACATAGGCTTGCGCATGCGCGAAACGCTGGTGCGGGCCGACGATGAAATCGCGGCCGGCGAGTGTGTCATCCGGTAGTGTCTCGGAGGAGAAGACGAACAGGCCGCCGGTTTCGAGATTATCGGCGACGCCGAAGAACAGTTCTTCGAGGAAGCCGAGATAGGGCAGCACATCGGTGGCGGTGACGAGGTCGAAGGGGCCGTCCTCGTTGTCCTCGAGGTAATCGGCGGCTTCGGCGACGTATAGGGTCTCGTAAAGGTCCTTCTCATGGGCGATCTCGACCATGTTTTCGGAAATGTCGAGGCCGGTAATGTCATCGACCATGTCGCGCATCGCGCCGCCGGAAAGTCCGGTGCCGCAGCCGAGGTCGAGCATTTTCTTGAACGGTCCGAGCCCGAGCGCCTGGATGCGCTGGCGCACCAGCAGCGGCACGCAATATTCGAGCTGATCGACGAGGATCGATTCGAACGCTTCGGCATGCTGGTCGAACAGAGTGGCGACATAGGCATCCGGCGCTTTGGGTGGCGTCTCGCCAAAACCCATCGAGGCAATGCGCACCGCGGCACCCCCATGATCTTCCGGATCGAGCGCCAGCACTTTCTGGTAGGCCGCCGCAGCCTCTTCGAACTTGCCGGATTTTTCCAGCGCCAGCGCCTTGTCGTAAGCGTCCGCGAGCGCCTTCTCGTCGATCTTCTTCTTGCTTGCCATGCGCCGAACGTCCTTGGAACCGAATGCGTCGGCTCTTAAGACGACAGTGGCGCAAAAGCAATCAGTGCAGGATCAATTCGCCCTTCAACGCTCGCCATTCGGTCGGCGTGATCAGCCGGTTATGCACATAGCGTACTGAATGCAGCATGCCATCGAGCGTTTCGCGCCAGAATTTCAGGAAATTCATCATTTCGGGGAACTCGGGCGCCAGATCGTAGTGCTGCCAGACAAAGGTCTGCAGCAGGCTCGGGTGATCGGGTAGGCGGTAGATGATTTCGGCGGTGGTCAGGCCGTAGCCCTGCATCCGCAAGTCCATTTCTTTTGACATTTGGCAATCTCTCCATGCTTGAGTTTGCTGAGCTTGCCTTTTTAATTGAACGACAGCATGATTAACCGGAGCTTAACGCTCGGTGTGATTTATGACATTCCGATGAAAAATCAGCGTGTTAGCAGCAGATGTTGGTGAGTGCTGCTAAAAATGCAGTCATCGCTTCAGATGCCGCGTCAACCGCGCTTCCATCCAGTTCCACAAATGTCGGAGCGCCTCGACGACGATCAGATAGAGGATCGCCGCCCAGAGATACATGTTGGAGTCGTAGGTGCGCGAGTAGGCGCGGCTGGTTTCGCCCATCACGTCGTAGACGGTGACGATCGACACGATTGCGGATGCCTTGATCATCAGCACGATCTCGTTGCCATAGGGCCGGAGCGCGACAATCAGCGCCTGCGGCAGGATGACCTTGCGGAAAGCGTGCCATTTGTGGAGGCCCAATGCGTCGCTCGCCTCCCACTGGCCGCGCGACACGCTTTCGATGGCACCGCGCAGGATTTCCGCCTGGTAGGCCGCGGTGTTGAGCGAGAAGGACAGAAGCGCGCAATAATAAGCCTCGCGGAAAAACCACCAGAGACCGACGCTGTCGAAGACACTGCGGAGATTGCCCAGCCCATAATAGACAAGGTAGAGCTGRGCGATCAGCGGCGTGCCGCGGAAGAAATAAATATAGACATAGGCGATGCGGTTGAGAATGCGCGACCCGCTCATGCGGGCTATGGCGATCGGCACCGAAAGCACGGCGCCGACGGTCACTGATATTGCCACAAGCGATAGCGTCACCGGCAGGCCTGCCAGCATTTTCGGCCCGTATTTCCAGAATGCGTTCGGGTCGAAGCCGGAATAAAGTGTCCAGGCGATGCCGACGAAGACGGCAATCCAGATGCCCATGAACAGGCTGCCGAGGAAACGCGGCAACGAATAGGGCTTTTCCGCGGCCAGCGGCGGCAGCTGCGGCGGGATGATCTCGGTGGCGATGGTCATCGGCGCACCTCCGCCCGTTTCGATCTCATCTCAAGCCAGTTGATGACAAAGGAGGAGAGGATGGCGAGCACCAGGAAGAGCAGGCAAGCTATGCCAGTGAAGGCAAAGGCGTTCTTCGTTACCTTGGCCGCGACAAAGGTTTGCCGCAGGATATCGTTCAGGCCGACCGCTGAGACCAGCGCCGTATCCTTGAGCAGCACCATCCAGAGATTGGCAAGGCCAGGCAGCGCGATACGGATCAACTGCGGCACGACGACGAGCCGCATCGTCTGCCCATAGGTCAGGCCGACGGCATAGCCGGCTTCATATTGGCCATGCGGAATGGCCCGGAACGCCGAAAGCAGGACTTCGGAAGAGTAACAGGAAAACACGATGCCGATGGCGATCATGCCGGAGATGAAAGGATCGATCCCGATCGCATCGGTGATGCCGAGTCGCGCTGCGGCCGCCTGCAACACGTTGGGCAGGCCGAAATAGATGATGAACAGCGTCAGCAGTTCCGGCAATGCCCGAAACAGCGATGTATAGATATCGGCCGCGAGACGAAGCTGGCGGATGTCGGACTGCCTGGCGAGCGCCAGGAAAAAGCCGGCGAGCAGGCCGAAGGGCAGGGTGGCGAGCGCCAGGCTTGCGGTGACATAGAAGCCAGAGGCGATCTCGTCACCCCAGCCCGTGGCGCCGCAGGAAAGCTGGCCGGTGCCGCCCACAAGCGTGAACAGGCCGACTGGGCCGCAAAGTGGATCGATGGTCGTCAGGATCGGATGCAGCACAGACCAGATCGCCGAGCCGATGGCGTCGAACAGCCCCCCGACCGACGCCATAAATGACTCATTGGTGCTCGCCGTCACGGCGACGTCACTTTGCATCCTTTTCCCCTGTCCCGGTTCCCGGTGTTGTTCTTATCTAGAAAAGCAAAAATGGCGGCAGGGCAAGATGGGCTTGTCCTGTCGCCACCGATTTACGCGGTTTTCCGCCGATCACTTGCCGTAGACGTCGAARGAAAAATATTTGTCGTTGATCTTCTTGTATTCGCCATTGGCGCGGATCGCGGCAATCGCCTTGTTGAACTTTTCGCGCAGCGGATCGCCCTTGCGCACGGCAATGCCGGCGCCTTCGCCATTGATCACCGGATCGAGCGGCAGCGTGCCGAGCACCTTGCAGCAGGCGCCATCCTTGGTCTTGACCCATTCCGACAGCACGACCACGTCGTCGATCACCGCGTCGACACGGCCATTGGCGAGGTCGAGCTTGTATTCCTCCGTGGTCGGATAGAGCTTGAGTTCAGACTTCTTCATATGCGCTTCGGCATAATTGGAATGCGTGGTCGAGGACTGCGCGCCGAGCACTTTGCCTGCCAGCGCCTCTTCCGTCGCTGCGGTGATGGTCGAATCCTTCGCCACGGCAATGGCCGGCGGGGTGTTGTAATATTTGTCGGTGAAATCGACCTTCTGCTTGCGCTCCGGCGTGATCGACATGGAGGCGACGATGGCGTCGAATTTCTTCGCCTGCAGCGCCGGGATGATGCCATCCCAGGCCTGGGCGACGAAGGTGCAGTCGGCCTTCATCTCGGCGCAGAGCGCCTTGGCGATGTCGACATCGAAACCGGTCAGCGAGCCGTCGGCTTCGAGATTATTGAAAGGCGGATAGGCACCCTCGGTGCCGATGATGATCTTATCGCCGGCATGGCTGAGGCCCGCGACGGCCGAGAAGACGGTAAATGCGGCGGCAAAGGCAAAACGTGCAGTCGTGCGCATGGTGATTCCCCTTGTTCAATACCTGCCTCGCGCTGCGGATGCGGACAGGATGGCTTTTTGGCGAGGCGCTCTTGCCGCGCTCTGAAACATTATTCGTACGGATTTTAGCGCAAATGCAACAGCAAAGAAGCGTTCGTTACAAAACTTTTAAGCCTCGGCGGTGCCGATGAACGGGAACTGAACCGCCGGTTCATGGTTGATAAATCCGAGCCGAAATAATGTCACGGTGAAATGACACCGTAAGAATCACAAAAAAGCCCGGAAAATAAGCAGGTCTTGGCTTCAACGACCACAAAACGAAGAGGAAGACATCCATGGCGTTCAAGAACAGGCTTCTTGCCACCGCTGCCATCCCCCTTGTCGCACTGATCGGTCTCGGACCGGTTTCAGCCGCAGAATTCATCCGTCCTGCGGTCCCCGCAGAGGCGCAATCGCTGGTCGTCAAGGTCCAGTCCAGCGATGACGAGGAACAGCTGAAGAAGCAGCAGCGCAAGGAACGCCGGCAGCAGGAACAGCAGAACCAGAACAGCGAGCAGAACGACCAGAACCAGAAGCGCAAGAACCGCCAGGATCAGAACGCCGGCCAGGAAGAGCAGCAGCAGGACAACACCCGCCAGCGCCGCAACAAGCAGAACAATGATGCGGGCATGCAGCAGCAGGATGATTCGCAGCAGCAGCCGCGCCACAAGAAGCATGAGCAGAGCCAGGACAATACCGTCCAGACGATCGACAACGGCGACCAGCAGGAGCAGGTGAAGCCGCGTCATAAGAAGAACAACGACAACGCCGAGACGCAGCAGAATAGCGATCAGACCCAGCAGGGTGATCAGCAGCAGGTCAAGCCGCGCCACAAGAAAAATAACGACAACGCCGAGACGCAGCAGAATAACGATCAGACCCAGCAGGGCGATCAGGATCAGGTGAAGCCGCGTCATAAGAAGAACAACGACAACGCCGAGACGCAGCAGAATAGCGATCAGACCCAGCAGGGCGATCAGGATCAGGTGAAGCCGCGCCACAAGAAGAATAACGACAATGCCGAGACGCAGCAGAACACCGACCAGAGCCAGCAGGGCGACCAGAATCAGGTGAAGCCGCGGCATAAGAAGGACCAGAACGCCGATACCGGTGAGCAGAACGACAACAACAATGCGTCGTCCGATCAGGGCCAATCCGAGAACGACAAGCTGAAGAACGCGATCGAAAAGTCCAACAAGAAGCACCACAAGAACCAGGATCAGGCCGACCAGCCGACCGACAATTCCGGCAGCTCGATCGAGAAGATCCAGACCAAGAAGAAGGATCAGCAGCAGACCGACGAGAACGCCACGAGCGACGAGAACAACAAGCCGCGTAAGAACGCCCAGCCGGTCGACGTCAAGAAAGCCAAGGACATTGCCGCCGACCCGGCCAAGACGACTGACACCGTCGTGCTGCCGGTCGACAACGGCGCCGCCGTGCTCGACAGCGACAAGGACGCCGACAATCGTGGCGCCGATCGCAATCGCCGCCGGCAGCAGCGCGAGGAGAACAAGGACGTCCAGGCGCCCAAGTCCGACAAGGACGCTCAGCGCGGCTTCAAGAACGACGAAGAGGTCCGCATCCGGCCGGTGCTGCAGGACAAAGGCGAGCGCATTCCCGGCTTCAAGGGCTACGACGATGCCGGCGGCCGCAGGGTCGACGATCGCAGCAATCGCGTCGTCATCAATATCGGCGGCCGGCTGGTGATCCGCGGCGACGACGACCGTCGTCTGGCCCGCGACCGGCAGATCCGCTACGACCGCCTGTCCAACGACCAGATCCGTGAAGTCATCGTCATGCCGAACGGCGACCGCATCGTCACCGTTCGCAATCGCTGGGGCGAAATCGTCCGCCGCTCGCGCATCATCAACGACCGTGAAGTGGTGATCTTCTACTCGCCTGAGCTCGAACGTGGCCGCGACCGCCTCTTCCTGCGCGATCCCGGCGAGGATCTGCCGCCGATGCGGCTGACTGTCCCGCTGCGCGACTATATCATCGACGTTTCGGGCTCGGGTGGCGGCAACCGCGACTACGAAGACTTCCTCGACGAGCCGCCGGTCGAGCGGGTCGAGCGGGTCTATTCGGTCGACGAGGTGAAGAATTCGGCCCGTATCCGTGATAAGATGCGCCGCATCGACCTCGATACGATCACCTTCGACACCGGCAGCTCCGAGATTGCCGAAGATCAGGTTCAGAGTCTGCAGAAGGTCGGCGAGGCGATCAAGAAGATCATCGACAAGGACCCAGGTGAAACCTTCCTCATCGAAGGCCATACCGATGCGGTTGGCTCAGACGAATCCAATCTCGTCCTGTCCGACAGCCGCGCCGAGGCCGTGGCGAACGTGCTCTCCGACGCTTTCGAAATCCCGGCGGAGAACCTCACGACCCAAGGCTATGGCGAGCGCTACCTGAAGGTCAACACCGACGGGCCGGAGCGGCTCAACCGCCGGGTCACCATCCGCCGCATCACGCCGCTGGTTCGTCCGGCCGATGCCCAGGCGGATGCGGAATAAGTCTTCTTAAACCAATTGTACAAAAATCGGGCGCCCGGACTGCAATCCGGGCGCCTGTTTACGTATATACTTATATGCAAGGCGGAATTCCCACCTTGCGCAAGCTTAGCCGGTTAGACACCGACTCCAGACAGGAATGGAGCATGTCATGATACTCTTGGCTTGGTTGATCCCCATCGGCGCAGCCCTGATCTTCTTTTTCTGGGCCACCGGTCTCGTACAGCAGGACCAGGCGAACGAACGCTTCGATGCCGGTCTCGCCATTGTCGAGTTCGGCCGCGCCTATCCGAACGAGGCGATCCGCAACGTCATCATCTCCGCCGATGGCGACATGGTTTTCTTGAGACTTTGGGAAGGCTTGACCGGCTGCATGCGCAGCAAGGGTTCGGGCTATCTCTGCCACATCATCGATCCGAGTGAGGTCGCCGTCACGCCAGCCGCCGACGGCAAGGCCCTGACGCTGGAATTCCCGTCGCTCAGGGCGCTCACCGGCACATTCGAGTTCCGCTCGCAGCGCGAGGCAGCGGAAGTGTCGCTGTGGATTCTCGGCAGTTTCGCAGCGCGTGCCTCGCAGGACGCAGCGATGCCGAGCCATGCCTGAGTCGGAAGGCTGTTGACACCAAGACGGTACCGAAAGGCAATCGTGTGACATGGCATCCGCACGGCCTGCTTCGTCGAGCGCGACTATTGCTCGAAACGGCTCGTTGCGTCACGATCCCGGTCATACCGTCTCATGAGCGGAAACGGCGGCAGCCACGACTCTCGGCGGACCGTCCACAGCTCGTAGGTTGGCGTCATTTGGTCCGGCGCATCCAGAGAGCCCAGGTTCACCTCGATTTCGTCATCGGTGCGCGCGAAGACCGACGAACCGCAGGAGGGACAAAAGAACCGGCCGGCATAATCGCGCGTCTCGCCATCGATCGTCACGGCATCCTGGGGGAATATCGCAGACGCGTGAAAAAGCGCCCCATGATGTTTGCGGCAGTCGAGGCAATGGCAAATACCGACCCGGTATGGGCGTCCCGACGCCACAAGCCGGACTTTGCCGCACAGGCAGCCACCAGTGAAGCGGTCCATGCCGCGCCTCCTCTCAAATCAACCGAGCCGAATGTTTACCGGCAACAGCCTGATCATGGCAATTGCCCGCGTCCGGCGGGAATCGGCAGATACCTATTCGCTCGCAGAGGAATTCATTTTGCCGGTCCGTTGTTGAAGCCGCTCTCGTCTACCAATGCCGCCGCACCGTCGCGGCCATCGAGGATTTTTGCGATCGGAATCGTCGCTGCTTCCGGCACGCCGAAGGCGCGAATGACCACTGCGGGATTCGCCCCCTTGACGACCGGGTATTCCAGCGTCTGCGCGACATAGCGTTCCTGACCCGCGGGCGAGGCGAGGAAAGCCATCAGTTTCACTGCATTGTCGCGGTTCGGCGCATGCCGCGCCAGCGCCATGCCAGAGAGATTGGCAAAGCCGCCCTTGTCGCCGTGCGGATAGATCAACCGGATGCCATTGGCCCATTTGCGCTCGTCATCCGTGCCTTGGCTCCGAAGTTCGGCAAACGTCGTCAGATTGCCGAGCGCCACGCTGCATTTGCCTTCGGCAATCGCTTCGATCTGCGTCCGGTCGCTGCCACTCGGCTGGCCGGCAAGATTGGCTTTGACCTTCGAGAGCCAATCCTTGGTGTCGGCAGCCCCGCGCGCCGCAGTCATCGCGGCAATGACCCCGAGATTGGAGAGGTGACGCCCATCCCGCATGCAGACCTTGCCTTTCCAGGCCGGCGCGGCGAGATCCTCGTAGCCGAGCCTGGCCGTCTTGACGCGGGCGCGCGAGACATAGATCGCCCTGATATCCTGCGACAGGCCGAACCATTGCCCATCGGCGTCGCGCAGCGAAACCGGCATCGATGCAAGCCTGGGATTGTTCGGATTCTGTGTCACGTCGGCCGCCTTCAGCGCCTCCAGCCGCGCCAGATCGCCGGCGATCACCAGATCGGCGGGCGAATTGTCGCCTTCAGCCTGCATCCGCTCGATCAAGCCCTTGTCCATGAACAGCACGTTGACGGTGATTCCCGTCCGGTGCGTGAAGAGATCGAAGGTTGGTTTCAGGAGACCCGGTTGCCGGAAGGTGTAGACATTGACTTCCCCGCCGGTCTCGGCGCCGTGGGCGACACCGATCGTGCTGGCAAGAAGGAGAAAAATTGAAGCGGCAGCCATGCGCATGTTGGTTCGTCCCGAAACTTGACTCTTTTATTCCATTATTTCCCATATTAGCCGGAGGGCACGGCAAAAGGCTATAACATGATTGTGATTTTCACGTTTTTGGAATTGTTCCAAACTAGGCGACGGTCTATATAGGTTTCCAGGCAAGCGAAACGGCCAAGGAGTATGGCATGCGGCTGACCAAGCAAACCAACTATGCTGTGCGGATCATGATGTACTGCGCTGCGAATTGCGACAAGCTCAGCCGCATCCCCGAGATCGCCAGGGCCTACAACGTTTCCGAACTCTTCCTGTTCAAGATCCTGCAGCCGCTGCACAAGGCCGGCCTGGTAGAAACTTTGCGCGGCCGCAACGGCGGTGTCCGCCTCGGCCGTGCGGCCGACAAGATCACGCTGTTCGATGTTGTGCGGGTGACGGAAGACAGCTTTTCCATGGCCGAATGTTTCGATGACGGCGCGGCCGATTGCCCGCTGGTCGACAGTTGCGGCCTGAATTCGGCACTGCGCAAGGCACTGAACGCCTTCTTCGAAGTGCTCGAACAATATACGATCGACGACCTTGTCAAGGCGCGGCCGCAGATCCATTTCCTCCTCGGCCTGGAAGAACCGACCGCGAAATCGGCCGCCTGATCCCGTCATCCCTGAGACATTTTTGCACGGCGCTTGCGGAAACCGTCCGCGGGCGCTGGATTTTGTCGGCGCGATATTCTAAATCGATTGAATAATCATGAGAATGGGGAGATTCCGCGATGATCCTTTGCTGTGGCGAAGCGCTGATCGACATGCTGCCGCGCACCACGACACTGGGCGAGGCGGCCTATGCGCCCTATGCTGGCGGCGCGATTTTCAACACCGCCATCGCGCTCGGCCGGCTCGGCATTTCCACCGGCTTCTTCACCGGTCTTTCCGACGACATGCTCAGCGATGTGCTGCGCGAGACGCTGGCGTCGTCGAATGTCGACTATACCCATTGCGTGATCTCGTCGCGCCCGACCACGGTCGCTTTCGTCAAGCTGGTGAATGGTTCGGCAACTTACGCCTTCTACGACGAAGGCACGGCCGGCCGGATGATCACCATCGATGACCTGCCGGTGCTGGGCGATGATATCGAGGCGCTGCATTTCGGCGCCATCAGCCTGATTCCCAACCCGGCCGGCGAGACCTACGAGGCGCTTTGCGGCCGCGAGCACGCCAAACGCGTGATCTCGCTCGACCCAAATATCCGCCCGGGCTTCATCAGGGACAAGGCGGCGCACCAGGCTAGAATCATGCGCATGGCTGCCCAGGCCGACATCATCAAATTCTCGGACGAGGATTTGGAGTGGTTCGGCGTTCCCGGCGATCATGACACGCTGGCTGCTCAATGGCTCAAGGTCGGCCCGAAACTGGTGGTGATCACCAAGGGCGCCGAGGGCGCGGTGGGCTATACCGCGGGCCACAAGGTCGAGGTTCCGAGCGAGCGCGTGACGGTTGTGGACACGGTCGGCGCAGGCGATACGTTCGATGCCGGTGTACTGGCCTCGCTGAAGCGTGACGGTCTGCTGACCAAGGGCCAGGTCGCTGCGCTGGCTGAGCCGGCGATCCGCAATGCCTTGGCGCTAGGGGCGAAGGCTGCGGCGGTGACGGTGTCGCGGGCAGGGGCCAATCCGCCATGGGCGAAGGAAATCGGGCTCTGAGGAGCTGGGTTGGCTCTGTCGATATCAACTGAGCCAAGCGATCTCTCGGCGGCATACTTAGAAATGGAGTAGGTGAGGGCCTAAATTCCGCTCACCCGGCTGCATCCAGCCATGTACGGCAATCGTTGAGCGCCCGTGCTGCAACCGCCCGCCGCTTCGCCACCGTCTTGTCCTTGCCCTTCAGCCGCTTGCCGTCGACCACAGTCACGACGCTCCCCGGCTCAGGCTCGGGAAACAGCCCGAAATTGATGTTCATCGGCTGGAACGAGCGCTTGCCCGGTTCCTCGTCGCTGACGATATGGCCGCCGGTGATATGGCCCAGCAACGCCCCGAAAGCGCTCGTCGATGGTGGCGGTGACATCGATTTGCCGAGCCGCTCGGCTGCGGCAAAGCGTCCTGCAAGCAGGCCGATCGAAGCGCTTTCGACATAGCCCTCGCAACCGGTGATCTGGCCGGCGAAGCGCAGGCCGGGCCGCGATTTCAGCATCAGCGATGGGTCGAGCAGGACAGGCGAATTGATGTAGGTGTTGCGGTGCAGGCCGCCCAGGCGGGCGAATTCGGCATTTTCCAGGCCCGGAATCAGCCGGAAGATATCGGTCTGCGCGCCATATTTCAGCTTCGTCTGGAAGCCGACCATGTTGTAAAGCGTACCGAGGGCATTGTCCTGACGCAGTTGCACGACGGCATAGGCCTTGACGGTCGGGTTATGCGCATTGGTCAGCCCCATCGGCTTCATCGGGCCGTGGCGCAGCGTCTCGAAGCCGCGCTCGGCCATCACCTCGATCGGCAGGCAGCCGTCGAAATAGGGCACATGCTCCCAGTCCTTGAACACCGTCTTGTCGCCGGCTATCAGCGCATTGACGAAAGTCTCGTACTGGCTCCGGTCCATCGGGCAGTTGATATAGTCCTTGCCAGTGCCGCCCGGCCCGACCTTATCGTAGCGCGACTGGAACCAGGCGACGTCCATGTTGATCGTGTCGCGATGCACGATCGGCGCGATGGCGTCGAAGAAGGAGAGCGAATCGGCCCCCGTCGCGGTGCGGATCGACTCGGCCAGCGATGGCGCCGTCAGCGGACCGGTGGAGACGATGACATTGTCCCACTCCTGCGGCGGCAAGGCGGAAATCTCCTCCCGCACTACAGAAATCAGCGGATGCTGCAGGATTTCGTGCGTCACCGCCTGTGAGAACCCGTCCCGGTCGACCGCGAGCGCGCCACCAGCGGGCACCTGGTTGCGATCAGCGGCCTGCATGATCAGCGAGCCGGCGAGCCGCATTTCGGCATGCAGTACACCCACGGCATTGGAGACGGAATCATCGGAACGGAAGGAATTGGAGCAGACGAGTTCGGCAAGATCGTCTGTTTTATGGGCATCGGTCATGCGCAGGCCGCGCATTTCATGCAGGATGACCGGTACGCCGCGCTTGGCGATCTGCCAGGCCGCTTCGGAGCCTGCAAGGCCACCGCCGACAATATGGATGGGAGAGGGGCGTTCTGTCGTCATGGGCGGGCTCAATATCACGCCCGGCAGGCAATACCAATCGGTAAAGCGCGTCGCGATCTCGGCGGACGCTTCCGGCGCTTTCCCTCCTGATTTCGAGCATGTCTTATCTCGAAACCGGTTACCACTTTCGGGAGGCATGCTTTGAAAACCGAAACGCCGCCTCGATGGGGGCGGCGTTTAAAAGGCGCTCATACGGCCCGTCTCAACGGAACGAGCGAGCGGCGATGTTGCGGATCTGATAACGGTTCACACCGATGTCGGAAAGAGTCTCGTTCGACAGGTTGGACAGTTCGGAGATCGTGCGGCGGTAGTTGACGTAGTTGGCTACGATACGGAGCGGGTTCATGGTTGTTTCCTCTTCAGACTTTGTTTGTGCACCTGCATTGTGCAGCGCCTTAACTTGGTTTTCGTTATACGCCTGAATAATCCAAATGTGCAGTGCGAAAAATATGCAGCTGCTATGCGTTTAAGCATAAATTGCTGATTTTTCAGGCGAAGATCAAAATCGCGCCTTTCGTTAACGCGATCCGATTTTCCGACCAAGCTATTGTTATATAGAGTTAATTCGTCGCGCCTCAATTTTGCCCCGGACCGGCGATGGAAATATGTGCGGGAAAGCGCTTCGGCCAAAGCCTTTATCCGGCCTGTGCGGCGCAATGCGGCCGTCCGTGCGGTGCAAGAGAGAAGCCAGGATTTGGAGAAATAATTTGTACGCAAACGAAAACCGCCGGATTGCTCCGGCGGTTCCTGCAGTCTTGGGAGGACTTGAATGTCAGTCTTGGGAGGACTTGAATGTCAGTCTTGGGAGGACTGTAGTGCTTAGAGAACGGCCTGGCGGGCGATCTTGCGAATGTCTTCGCGAGCGATGCCGAGGTCGCCGAGTTCGCGGTTGGTCATGCGGCCGAGTTCAGACACGGTCTGGCGATACTTGACCCAGTTGTTGTAAGCACGAGTGATGTTCATGGTCATTTCCTTTCAATATGGGCCGCATCCGTCTTTGTGCCGCCCTTCAGATCTCATGGTCGTAAGATAATGCTGCGCCGCATTATAAACCAGAGCCAATGCCGCAATACACCTATGCGTCACATGCAATTCACTGCCTTAAGTGGTTCATAATGCTTAATTTTTGTTCAAGAAATGTTCGTTTTGGCGTCAAAAATGCGGCGTTTCTGTGTGTTTAGTGAAATGTTTACTTCGCTCGTTAACAGTCTGGTCTGAGCGTGTCGCCTGTTTGCATTCCTGCCGTGGCGGTAGGGTCTGAAAAATACAAGCCACTATCGCGCGATACCGGTCGCGGCCGAAGCATGGCCGCTATCCCTGCATATTTGGCCGGACATGTCCGGACGCGCTGGACGTCTTTCGGGAGGACGTCGCGCTTTCCTGTGAAAACCCCGAGAATCAAAACGCCCACCGGGGGAGGAGATCCGGTGGGCGTCGTTGAGTGTGACTGACGACTGGGAGGAGGAGTGTCGTCAGTCTATCGGAGAGCGCTGGGAGGAGGAGTGCGCTGCTCCGAATTCCATTACGCTCAAATTGAGCGGGCGGATCATCCGGAGAACCGGGCGCGGCTTGCCAGGGCCGCTGCATCGAGGAGTGTTTATCCCCCCTCGATGATTTGAATATAGTATGATTGTTTCGTTTTGTGCAGCGCAAAAAACTCATACTATTCATGCGTTGACTGCATGGCTCTTTAGGAGCCCGAAACGCCCATATCAGAGACATTAGACGAAAATAATTTATCAGATATTAATGAATGGTCGACTTTGGAAAATTCGCGCGAGATTCTCACGCAGCTGAAATTATTGTTTGCAGTGGCCTGCGGCGATGATATGGAGGCGCCCGCAATCACGTTCAAGTCGCCCCGGCGCCGAGCGTGTTTTGCGATGCGGGTGTGGCGGAACTGGTAGACGCACCAGATTTAGGTTCTGGCGCCAAAAGCGTGGGGGTTCGAGTCCCTCCACCCGCACCAAGTGCCTCGGAATGCAGATTGACCTTTTGGGCTGTAGCACCGGGGAAAACGGTGCTGCGGCTTACGCCCAATGCGCGTTCAGGTCGGCGAATGGGCAGTTAACGGCGCGATCTGCTTTGTTTGGGTAGGCCGCGGCGCCCGTTTATGCTATGACAGCGCTCGAAAACGTGGGTTTGCGGTGCGGCCGGACCCATTTCGCTTGCAAAACTTTTGTGAATTTGCATAAAGCCGTTCCCGGCTCATGAACGTTACGGGTTCATGTCAACAGGCAGGCGCGTCAACCGAGCCGCCGTGATAGATAAAGGTAGGAACATGCAGGTTATCGAAACGCTCGCTGATGGGCTGAAGCGCGAACTGAAGGTCGTCATCCCGGCCAAGGACATGGAAGCTCGCATGAACGAGCGTCTCGAAGAGGTCAAGGGCCGCGTCCGCATCAATGGTTTCCGCCCGGGCAAAGTGCCCTTTGCCCACATGAAGAAGATGTACGGCAAATCTGTCATGGCTGAACTCGTCAACGAGATCATCCAGAAGCAGCCGAACGAAATCCTCACCGAGCGCGGCGAAAAATCCGCCACGCAGCCTGAAATCAGCATGACCGAAGACCAGGCCGAAGCCGAGAAGATTCTCGCCGCCCAGGCCGATTTCGAATTCAAGGTTGCCTACGAAGTTATTCCGGCGATCGAGATCCAGGACGTCAGCGGCATCAAGGTGACGCGCGAAGTCGTCGAGACACCGGAATCGGAAGTCGACGAGCAGATCCTCAAGATCGCCGACAGCGCCCGTACCTATGCCGACAAGGATGGCAAGGCCGAGGACGGCGACCGCGTCACCATGGACTACGAAGGCAAGGTCGATGGCGTGCCGTTTGAAGGCGGCAAGGATTCCGGTGCCGAACTTGTGCTCGGTTCCGGCCGTTTCATCCCCGGCTTCGAAGAGCAGCTGGTCGGCCTCAAGGCCGGTGACGACAAGACCATCACCGTAACCTTCCCGACCGAATATCCGGCCGCCAACCTCGCCGGCAAGGAAGCCACCTTCGACGTCTCGGTCAAGGCTGTTGCCAGTGCCGCAGCACTCGAGATCAACGACGAACTCGCCTCCAAGCTCGGCATCGAATCGGCCGACCGTCTGCGCGAAATCGTCCGCGGCCAGCTCGTCAGCCAGTTCGGCACCATCACCCGCCAGAAGGTCAAGCGCCAGTTGCTCGACCAGATGGACGCACTCTACTCATTCGACATTCCGGAAACCCTTGTTAACGCCGAATTCGAGCAGATCTGGCGCCAGATCAATTCCGACCTCGCCCAGTCGGGCAAGACCTTCGAAGACGAAGACACGACGGAAGAAAAGGCGCGCGACGAATATCGCAAGCTTGCCCAGCGTCGCGTCCGTCTCGGCCTGGTTCTGTCCGAGATCGGTGAGAAGATCGGCGTCGAAGTCTCGGAGGACGAGATGAACAAGGCGCTCTATGCGCAGATCCAGCAGTTCCCGGGCCAGGAAAAGGAAATCATCGAATATTTCCGCAACACGCCCGGTGCCATTGCCGGCCTGCGCGCCCCGATCTTCGAAGAAAAGGTCGTCGATCACCTGCTGACGCAGGTCGACGTCACCGACAAGACGGTCACCAAGGAAGAACTCCTGGCCGAGGATGAGGCGGACGCCGCCGAGGCTTCGGCGAAGGCCGACAAGCCGAAGAAGAAGGCCGCCGCCAAGACCGAAGCCGCTGAAGCCAGCGCCGAAGGCGAGGAAGCTGCTCCGAAGAAGAAGGCTGCGCCGAAGAAAAAGGCCACCGACGAGAGTGCTGAGTAATCAGCATCCTCATTGATGCAAAACACAACGCCGCTCCGAAAGGGGCGGCGTTGTGTTTTTGGGAGCACGACCTGAACAGCTGCGAAGGTCATGCGCCTCACGTTGCGTCAGCCGCTTCACTTGCCGTCCGAAGTCAGCACCGCAAGTGATTCAAGCCAATATGAAATCGTTGGCATTCAGATTGTTCATGTGGACGCCATCGATGGTCAGAACGTCACCGTTGCCGAAGTTGAACCGAACGCCATGGCCGTGGTTCTCCGCATAGTGCATAACGCTGTAATCGGGGTAGACTGCACTGTCGAAGAACACCAAGCCGCTATAGCTGCTGACATCGATCTTGTCCTGGCTGCCGAAATCCTTGACCTCGTCATGGCCCCAGCCTGACTTGAAGACGAAATCGTCCTTGCCTGCGCCGCCGATCAGCTTGTCACTGCCCTCATAGCCGGAGAGCGCATCATTACCTGCGCCGCCGACCAGCCGGTTGCGTGCGGTATTCCCCCAGATAACGTCACTGCCCGATCCGCCGATCGCATCTTCGATCAGCGAGCGCGAGTCGCCGTTATACTGCAGCGCATTATAGATATTGCCGGCCGCCAGATGCAGGCCGTTATGGTCATATTTGCCGAGATTGGCGAGCTGGCTGTGGGCGAAGGTCGAATAGGCGCCGGGCTGCAGATCGATTGCCAGATTGCTGCGATAGGCGTGCAGGTCATAGGTGTCGTGACCGCCGCCGTCCCAGATCGTGGCGAAAATATTGTCGCCGGTGCCGTCGATCGCCAGGTGGCCGTTGACCCAGGTATTGGCGTTGCCGGGCCTCCAGCTATAGGTCGTGCTGCCGCTGTTGACCTTGAAATTTGCTCCATACATGTGCTGCAGGGCAGCGATGTCGGCCATCATATAGGTCTGAGGGTACCCATAGACTTCGTTGTGGTAGCCGCCGGTGTCGTCGTCATAAGCATAACTGTGATAGGTCATCACAGAATATTCGAGCGAATCCCACTGTTCAGGTATTTTCGGCTGGCCGAAGTCGAAGCTGTGCCCGTGCTTCAGCCCGAGCGCGTGGCCGGTTTCGTGGATGACCGTGGCAAATTCGTAATTGTTTTCCCGCGCACCGGAATAATGGTGATAATTCGGCCCAAACCAGACGTCGCCACCCTTTTCGTTGCCCGCAGGAAAGTTGCCCATCGCGGTCGGGTTCTTGTAGGAGGATTCCGCGTAGCGGATCACCGAGCCCGTATCCGAGCCGTGGCTGATATGCAGCTGGGTAAAGCCTTCGACCGAAAAGCCGTCATTGGCGGCGCTGCCGTAGCTGCGGTCGAGGATGAATTCGGCGGCGTTCCTGATCGCGCCGCTGACAGCGCCGAAGCCTTTGTCGGGCTCGTGGTGGTAATGATAGTCGTTATGGCTGTTCGGGAAGGCATAGGTGAGTACATTGCCTTGCCATGCCAGACCGCTCATGACGCCGTCGACAAAATCGCTGCCGATATTCTGGACGTGCTTGATGCCGAGTATGCCGTGCGCGCCGATCTTGTTGGCGCTACTATCCTGCTGATCGCTCATCGTCACTCCCCCCGAAGTTTGGTCCTCAGCATCAGTGCTGAGGACGCGATTGCGAGACATTATATTATATGACGTTTCGGTGATGATTTTCATCGATACCAGGCAAATAAATCTGCCCTATTGCCCTTCTTCTTTCGAGACGCTGTCCGAACATATGGCCATCGTGAAGAATAGACTTGGAGGCTCGCACGTCATCTGCCACGATAGGGATCGTCAACCGCCTTCCGCCCGATTTCGGAGCCTCTCCATGTCCGTCGTCACGCGCCTTGCCGCGACTGCACTCCTCCTGGCAACACCCGCTCTTGCCCATGCCGAGCGCACCTTCGGTCTCGTGATCGGGATCAACAATTATCATTTTGTCCAGACGCTGGATGGCGCGCGCCCCGATGCGATCGATATTTCGCAGGCGCTGAAACGCAACGGCGCCACGCAAGTCGTGACCCTGCTCGACGACGACGCGACGAAGGCGAATGTGACCGGGGCCTGGCAAACGCTGATGAATGAGGCACAGCCAGGTGACGTCGTCGTGTTGTCCTATGCCGGTCACGGCGCTCAGGCGCCGGAGCGCAATGCCGGCGAAGAGAAGGACCATCTCGACGAGTTCTGGGTGCTGACTGGTTTCGACCCGCAGYATGTGCGGGACACCTGGCACGAGACGATCTTCGACAACGAACTCTATGACTGGGTGACGGACGCCTCGCGGCGCGGCATACACGTGGTCGTGGTCGCCGACTCCTGCCATGCCGGCGGCATGGACCGGTCCGTCACAGGCAAGATGCGCTTCCTCGATTTCAGCAAGAACCGATCGATGAGCGACCTGATGGCGCGGATGCTGGGCAGCGACAGTGGTACCGGCCAGGTTTCCAATATCAGTGAATCGGTGCTGCCTGCCAATGTGACGCTGCTTGCCGCCACGCCCGAGGCGCAGTCCGTGCCGGAAGTGGCGATCGACGGCAAGGCACGGGGCGCGCTGAGCTGGAGCTTTGCCCGCGCCATCGAAGGCATGGCGGACGAGAACGGCGACGGCATCGTCAGCCGCAACGAGATGGAAGATTATATCATGGCCAATGTCCGCATGCGATCCGAGTCGCTGCAGACGCCGGTCTTCACGCCGCTTGCGGCGCGCTCGGCCGACGAGGCGATGATCCCGCTCACGGCGCAGGCCAATGTGCAGATGGCGAGCGAAACGGCCGGGCAGGGCGCCGTCAGGCCGGCTCCACTGGCGCGGGACCTCGGCTTCAAGCCTGTGCTGCCTGTCGTCGTCGAGGGCAGCAATGTCAAGCTGGAAAATACCGTCAACGGCAACCTTCCCTATATCTGGGATGCGAAGAAGGGCGTGTTCAGGACCCCGAACGGCGATATCGCGGCGGAGAATGTCAGCGCCTATACGGTCAACGACGTCGTCTCGAAGTTCATCCTCGTCGATTTCCTCAAGGCTGTTGCGTCGAAGAAGCCAGGTCACACAATGATCTCGCCGCAAAAACCGCTCTATCGCGCCGGCGATAGGATCAAGTTCGACGCCCTGCGCGGCAATTACCGCAATATGCTGGTCTTCAACTTGGCCAATACTGGCGAGGTGCAGTATCTCGACATGATGGTCGACGGCCAGCCGATGAGCAAGGAATTCCTCAAGGAAATGCAGGTTGTGGCGCCCTTTGGCTCGGATCACCTGATCACCATCGCCTCCAACCAGCCGCTCGAACCGATCGGCCGCGTGGTGCAGCGCGGGGTGTCGCCGAAGGAACTTCTGCAGGTGTTGCAGAGCCGGATCGACGGTACCGATACCGCGGTTTCCATCACTCCGATCTACACACGCAACAATTGAGCGAACCGCTAATATAAGGCTGCCAGAATTATGAGAATCGAGGTAACCAACAGTAAGACTTAAGTAAGTTTTTGCCCCTAGGATCACGCCAGGAATACGTGAAAAGGGGCCGTATTAACATGCCAACTTCGTCTCAAACCAAAACCATCAGTAGCATCTCGGATCTGTCAAGCCTGACCTTGACGAGCAGCAACGACACCATCACGATCACCGATGGCGTCAGCGGTAACATCGACCTCGACACCGGCAATGACAAGCTGACGCTCAAGGGCGACGGCAACAATGTTACGCTGTCGAACACGGAAACGGTGATTGCCGGATCGGGCAGCGACATCATCACCCTCGCCGACGCCAACACCGACGTTGTCAACGGTGGTGCCGACGACGACACGCTCAACTTCGGAACCGCTGGCGGCACAGTCACGGTCTCGAATATCGAGGTGATCGCTGGCAATACAGGTACTGACAACGTTGTCTTTGGCGGGGCTGCCAATGGCGTTGACATCGACCTGGGCGCCGGCAACGACACGGTCACGCTCGGCAAGTTTGCCAATGCGGTCTTCCTGACAAACGTTGAGACCGTCAATGGCGGCATCCTTGTCGACAATGTCACGCTCGATGACGCTGACACCACCTTCGTCGACCTGAAGGCCGGCAATGACAAGCTGACGCTGAGCGACGATGGTGCGACGCTGACTGTTGCCAATGTCGAAACGGTTGTTGGTGGAGAAAGCGACGATCTCGTCACCGTGCAGGGCGCACTTAAGGGTGGCTTCTTCAATCTGAGTGAAGGTGACGACACGCTCACTCTCGCCAATGGCGTCAACAATATCACGATCAAGGGTGTCGAAACCCTCACCGGCGGCACGGGCAACGATACGATCACCATCGGCAGCCGTGCTACTGCGATCGACATCGACCTCGGCACTGGTTCCGACAAGGTCGTGCTCGGCAACTATACCAATTCAATCGACGTCGCCAATGTCGAGACCGTCACCGGCGGTACCGGCAGTGACACGGTTTCGATCAATGGCGCCACCACCGGCAGCGTTTACAATCTCGCCGGCGGCAACGACAAAGTCTATCTCGACGCCACGGCTGGCGGCACGATCTCGGTTGGCAATGTCGAAACGATCGTCGGCGGTACGGGTACGGACAAGGTTGTCTTCACCACGGCTGCCGCCCTTTCCATCGATCTTGATGCTGGTACCGACACTCTCGTCCTCGGCAAATTCGCCAACAACGTCACCGTCGCGAACATTGAAGTGGTCACTGGCGGTTCGGCCGTCGATATCGTTACCTTCAGCGCTCAGGCAGCTGGGACCATCGACCTCGCCGGTGGCAACGATAGCCTCGTCCTCGGCAATTTCGCCAACACCGTCACCATCGCCAACATCGAGACCATCACCGGCAATGCCGATGTGGACGTTGTTGTTGCCACGAGCACCATTTCCAAGGGCTCGATCGACCTCGGCGCTGGCTCCGACAGCTTGACGCTGGCTGGCGCGTCCGGTCTGACGGTCTCGAATGTCGAAACCATCACCGGCAGCAACAAGTCTGAAGATGTCATCCTCGCCACTCAGCAGACCGGCGACGGCTATATCGACCTCAGCACTGGAAAGGACTCGGTCACCCTGTTGACCGGCGTCAATAACACCATCTCGATCGCCAATGTCGAAACCATTACCGGCAAGACCGGCGACGACACGGTCTTTATCGACCAGGCCGCCACCGGCTCGACGATCAACCTCGGCGCGGGCAACGACACCCTCGATATCACTGGCTTCGGTGGCACGTTCACGGTGTCCAACGTCGAAACCATCACTGGCGGTGGCGCGCATAACGACGTCGTGACGCTCGGCGCTCAGGCTGCTGGCGTCGTCATTGATCTCGGCGGCGATATCACCGATACCGACAGTGACAGCCTGACCCTCGGCAACTTCGTCAACACCGTGACGGTTTCGGACGTCGAAGCCATCACCGGTGGCAAGATGGTCGACAAGGTCTATCTTGGCGGCGCAGTGACCGGCACGATCGTCGATCTCGGTGTGGGTGCCGACACGCTCGACCTGTCGAACGCCACCGGCGGTGCGACGGTTACGGTCAACAATGTCGAAACCCTCACCGGCAGCGCCAATGACGACGTCGTCACGCTCGCCGTCAACCAGTCTGCGGCCCTGTCCTTCGATCTCGGCGCCGGCAACGACACCCTGAACCTCGGCAATATCAATGCGACGATCACGATCGCCAACACCGAAACGGTCGTCGGCGGCTCGGGCAATACGGTACTTATCGTCTCCGACAGCACGTTCGAGGGTACGCTTGACCTCAGCACCGGAAACGACACTGTCACGCTCGCCGGCGCGGGGCCGAATACGCTCACCGTGGCCAATGTCGAGACGATCAAGGGCGGTGCGGGCTCCGATCTGGTGACAGTCGATAGCAATGCCGCTTACGTGAGCCTTGGCGGCGGCAATGACTCGCTGACGCTTGGAGCCAGCGGTGCGACGCTGACCGTCCTCGATGTCGAAACCGTGACCGGCGGTGCCGGCAGCGACGTGATCACCGTGGGCAGTGCCCTGCCGACCGGCGGCAGTGTCGCGGTCTTCGATCTCGCCGGTGGCAACGACACGCTGACTCTCGGCAAGTTCACCAACTTCGTCTCGGTGACCAATGTCGAAACCCTCACCGGTGGTGCGCTGAACGACACCGTGTATCTCTACGGAGACACGGGCGCCGTCATCGACCTCGCTGCCGGCAGCGACAAGCTCGACCTCTCGGGCATGACGTCGGACGCCTCGGTCACGATCTCCAATGTCGAAACAGTCCTCGGTGGCACCAACAACGATACCGTGGTCATCAACGTCAAGACGACCGGCATCACCATCGACCTCGGCACCGCCGCGAGCGACAGCGACACGGTCACCATCGGCGGCGCGATCGTAACAGCGACGATCTCCAATGCTGAAGCGATCACCGGCGGTGCATCCAGCCAGGTCATCACTCTTGGCTCGGCCTATACTGGCGCGATCGACCTCGGTGCAGACAACGACTCTCTGACACTCTCGGGTGCCGGCGTGAACTCCGTGACGGTTGCCAATATCGAAACCATCAAGGGTGGGTCTGCGGTCGACAATATCGTCCTCAATGACTCGACGACGAATGCCACGGTCAGCATCAGCGGCGGCGCTGGCGCCGACGTCGTGACCTTCGCTGACATCGCCACCACGCTGACGGTTTCGGACGTCGAATCGATCCTCGGCAGCACGCATGACGACGTGGTCTCCACGGGCAGCGCCGTCACCGGTGCTACTTTCGACCTCGACGCCGGCAACGACACCGTCAACCTCGGCAAGTTCGTCAACACCATCACGTTGATCAACGTCGAAACGGTACACGGCAATACGCTGAACGACATCGTCTCGCTCTCCGGCTCGATCACTGCGGTGACCGTCGACCTGGGCGCGGGCAGCGATAGCCTCGACATCAGCGCGGCGACCGCCGACACCACACTGACGGTCTCCAACGTCGAAACCTTTACCGGTAGCGCCAACAACGACGCTGTGACCCTCGGTGCGGCAGTGACTGGTGCGACCTTCGATCTCGGTGCCGGCACGAGTGACACCCTGACCTTCGCCGCGGCTGGCGGTACGCTCACGCTCAGCGGTGCGGAAACGGTCACCGGCGGCGCGGGCTCCGACAAGGTTACCCTCGGCGACAGCCCATCGGCACTCGTCATCGATCTGGCTGGCGGCAACGACACCCTGATCACGGCTGCTGGCGGTGTGACGGCGACGATCCAGAACATCGAAACTGTTACGGGTGGTGCAGGCGTCGACAACATCGTCCTCGGCGGTGCTTATGCCGGCGGCAACCTGAACCTGGGCGGCGGCGTGGATGTCGTCACCTTCGATGATGCCGGCGCAACGATCAGCCTCTCGGGTGTCGAAAGCGTCCTGGGCGGCGCGGGCGACGATGTGGTCACCTTCACCGCTTCGGTGACGGGCGCCTCGATCGACCTCGCTGTCGGTACGAACGACGTCGTCAACTTCGGCAACTTCGCCAACACCGCAACCATCTTCGCGGCTGAGACGATCAATGGTGGCAGCAGCAACGACGTCATCTCGCTCTCCGGCAACTGGGCTGGTGGCGTGATTGCTCTCGGTGCCGGCACTGGCGATACGCTCAACATCCTCGGCGCCGCGACGATCACCGTCTCCGGTGCAGAAGTGATCACAGGCGTGGCAGGTGACGATACCGTGACGCTCGGTGGCGGTATCTCCACCAGCATCGACCTCGGCAACGGCAACGACACCCTGTTGTGGGGCAGCACCGCGGTGACGGCGACGGTCGCCAACATCGAGACTCTCACCGGCGGTTCGGGCGATGACGTGATCACCTTCTCGGCGGCTCCTGCTTCGGTCATCGACCTCGGCAGCGGCACCGACACTTTGAACCTCGGTGCTCTCGGCGGCGCGGTCACGGTGAGCAATATTGAAGTGATCAACGGCGGTGCAGGCACCGATGTGGTGACCCTCGAAGGCAACGGCAGCGTCTACTACGGCACGATCGACTTGAGCACTGGCTCCGGCGACACGCTGAACCTTGGCGCCGACGGCGCTGTGGTCACTGTCAGCGGTGTGGAAGCTCTGGTCGGCGGCATTGGCGACGACAAAGTCACCTTCCTCGGTGCAGCCAACATGTCGCTCGATCTCGATGCAGGTACCGACAAGCTGACGCTGGCGGATGCCGGTGCGACGCTGACGATCAGCAACATCGAATCGGTTGTCGGTGGCGCCGGTGACGACAAGATCACCGTCAGCACTTCGACTGCTGCGGGCTTCAACCTCGGCGACGGCGACGACACGGTGATCTTCTCGGTCGGTGCGACCGCGACGCTCTCCTCGGTCGAGACTGTCACCGGCAGTGCTGCCGACGACCTTGTCAGCCTGAAGGCCAACTACGATCACGGCACTTTCGACCTCGCTGGTGGCAACGACACCCTGGTATTCCTGGGTTCGGGCACGGCAACGGTGTCGAACGTCGAAACTGTGACCGGCAGCAGTCGCGACAACGAGGTGACGGTCTCGACCAACGGTGTGGTTGCCGACCTTGGTGGCGGTAACGACATCATCCATGTCCAGGGCGGCACCAACGTGTTGACCGGTGGTTCGGGTTCGGACGAGTTCCACTTCACGACGGCCTCGACGGGTACGAACACCATCACCGACTGGGCCGAAGGTTCGGACTTGGTTGTTCTCGATAGTGGCGTGATCTCCGGCTCGCTGACTTATCTCGGCGACGACGGTACGTTCTCCGGCAGCGGCTCGGCGCAGGCGACCTTCGACACAACCAACCACCTCCTGAAGATCGATACCGATGGTGACGGCACCGCCAACATCTCGATCACTCTGACGGGCGTCGGTTCGGGTGTGCTGGACTCCTCGGACATCTCCTGGAACTAAGCGTAGACCAACGAATGAGGAAAGGGCGCGGCGCAAGCCGCGCCCTTTCGCATGGCGCCGACACCGCTGCGGAAATCTTGCCGTCACGGCAGAATAAATTCCAATCGGGGACTTTACTCTTTAGGATGAGTCCAGCGTGATTCTTGGCTGCCATGGGGAAATCGATGATCGAAGTGCCGGTGTCTTGGGGTGAGCTGGTCGATAAGATCACCATCCTGCAGATCAAGTCGGACCGGATGACGGATGAAGGCAAGCTTGCCAACGTCCGCAAGGAGTTGACTTTGTTGACGGAAAAGCTCGGCCGCCACGCGTCTGAGGCCGAAGTCATCAGGCTGACGAAAGCGCTTTATGACGTCAACGCCGCGCTCTGGGACATTGAGGACCATATCCGCGACTGCGAGAATAGCGGCGATTTCGGCGAGAAATTCATCAGGCTGGCGCGTTCCGTCTACATCACCAATGACAAGCGGGCCGAACTGAAGCGGGAAGTCAATGCTGCGCTCGGCTCGGAATTGATTGAAGAAAAATCCTATCAGAAATACAAGATCCAGTAGTTTTCGGTTCAAGGCATATCCGGCGCTGACGTCATCAAGCTTCGAGCAATGCGCGACCGTGTAGTCTGCTCGCCGGAAAACGGTGCAGGAGCATGTGCGCATGGGAGAACAGAGGATCGGCGTCGAGGGATTGTCCGTCGAGGATTGCCGCCGCATGCTCGGGGAAGGGCGGATCGCCGAAGGGCTCGAGGCGCTGAAGGCGCTGGAGCTCGACCAATCCGAAAATGCCGCTCTGCATCACTATCTCGGCGTAGCGCTGCATCTGTCGGGCCGATCACGCGAGGCGCTGGAGCATTTCGATCGTTCGCATGCGCTCGAACCGGATCAGCCGGTCGTCTGCCAAAATCATTCGATCGCGCTGCTGATGGCTGGCGATGCTGAACAGGCGGCCGCGATCGCTGAGAAAGCGATCGAGCTCAGGCCCAAGGCCGTCGGCGGCTATGTCAACCTGGCACTCGCCGAACTCCGGCTGAAGAAGATGGACGATGCCTGGCGCACCATCCAGCGTGGCCTTAGCGTAGCGCCCGGCCATGCCGGYCTTCTGACCCAGGCAAGCCATATCGCAATCGAGACGCAGCGCTGGCAGGATGCCGAGGAGATGGTGGCCACGGCAATCAAGGCTGCACCCGACAGTGTCGACGCGCGCTTCAATGCCGCTATGCTCAACCAGCATCTCGGGCGTGACGAACTGGCGCTCAAGGAATTCGACATCCTGCTGAAGGCCCAGCCGGACCATCAGCCCGCCTTCATCAATGCCGGCGTGTCGCTGCGCAATATCGGACGGATAGACCAGGCGATCCGCCATTTTACCATGGGCCTGAAGATCTGGCCCGATTGGCCCGCGCTGCGCTTCAATCTGGCGCTCACCCGGCTCTATGCCGGCGACTGGCTGGCCGGCTGGAACGACTATGAACTCCGAGCCGCGGTCGCCCATTCGCTGGAGAAGGCGCCGCGGCCGGAAAGTCCGCGCTGGGACGGAGGCGATATCAGCGGCAAGACCCTGCTCGTCATCCATGAACAGGGTTTTGGCGACGTCTTCCAGTTCATTCGCATGCTCGGCTTTGCGCGCACGAAGACTGACCGGGTGATTTTCGTCTGTCCGAAACGCCTCTTTTCGATGCTGTCCTGCCTGGAATTGTTCCGCGGCCCCGGGCTGACACTGGTTTCGGACGAAGCACCGCTCCCGGCCCACGACGTACATCTGCCGCTGCTGTCACTGCTCAGACTGGCGGCAACGACGCCCGAGACGGTGCCGGCCGCGCTGATGAAGGTTGAACTGGAGGCGGAGCGCGTCGACAAATGGCGTGCCTTCGGCGCCGGCAAGGACGCAGCCGGTAAGCTCTGGCGCATCGGCCTTGCCTGGCAGGGCAATCCGCTTGCCGCCGTCGACCGCGGCCGTTCGTTCCCGGCTGCCGAACTGGCGCCGTTGTCACGGGTCGGTGACAAGGTGCAATTCATCTCCTTGCAGCGTTTTGTCGGGGTCGATAAGCCCTTGCCGCCGGGGCTCGATGTGCAGGTCCCCGGGGCTGATTTCGATGCTGGTGAGGACGGTTTCGTCGACACGGCGGCGATGATGATGTCGCTCGATCTGATCATCACCTCCGATACATCCGTGGCGCATCTTGCAGGCATGCTCGGCCGGCCGGTCTGGCTGTTCCTCAAGAGCGTGCCGGACTGGCGCTGGGGCGGTGAGGGGGTAATCACGTCCTGGTATCCGACGATGCGCATCTTCCGCCAGCGCGCGCGCGGCGATTGGAAGAGCCTGTTCGAGGAAGCGGCCGATGATCTGGACAGACTGATCGTGCGGCCCGACAAGCGGTCCGAGGCTGCTGCGGCGCGCATGCCTGCGGCAATCGAGATGCATTCGTCGGGCCGTTTCAAGGAGGCATTGGACATCTATGAGCCGGCGCTCGGCTCGCGCAAGGGCGATGCACAGCTTCTGAATTTYCATGGAATGATCCTGCTCGATACCGGCCGTCGCAGTCCGGCTGCCGCGCGTTCCGGCCTTGCCTTCGCCGCCCATTCCGTGGCGCTCAGGCCGGGCAGCGTCGATTTCTGGAGCAATTTTGCCGTCCTGCTCGACAACCTCGGCAGCCGCAAAGATTCGCTCCGTGCGTTGCGCTACGCTCTTATCATCAATCCGAAGCACGTGCCCGCGCTGATCTCTCTGGCGAAAAAGGAATCGTCAGGGGGCAATTTCGACAAGGCGCTGCAGACGCTGCAGCAGGTGCTGACCGTCAATCCGAAATCGGTGCCGGCGCTCTCGGCGCTGTCGACGGTTTATGCAGACCACGACAAGCGGCCGGAGGCGGAGCGGGCTTTGCGGCGCGCCATCGACCTTGCGCCCGATGACCCCAAGCTCTGGGTGCAGTTGGGCGCCAACCAGTCCGCTGCCGAGCGTCACGCCGACTCCGCCGAAAGCTGGGAGCATGCACTGACGATCGACCCCGGCAATCCCGATGCATGGAGCAATCTTGGCGTTTATGAGCGCAACTACGGTGCGCTCGGCCTGTCGATCTTTCTGCAGCGTCGCGCCGTGGAATGCGACCCGCAGCATGCCGAGGGCTGGAACAATCTTGGCATTGCCGAGCTCGAAGCCTCGCAGGACGTCGCCGCGGCAGCGGCCTTCCGTCGCGCGATCCAGGCAAGGCCCGGCTATGCCGATGCGCATCTGGCGCTTGGCATGACCTTCCTCAACGCCGGTGATTACGAGCACGGCCTGCCCAGTTATGAGCATCGGCTGAAAGCCGAAAAGCTTGGCATTGCCATCACCAAGCCGAACCTGCCTTACTGGACCGGCGGCGATCCGAAGGGTCAGTCGATCTTCCTGATGGCGGAGCAGGGTTTTGGCGACGCATTCCAGTTCTCGCGCTATGCCGTGTGGCTGAAGGCGCATGGCGCCGCCAAGGTCTATATCGGTTGCCGCAGCCTGATCGGCCACCTGCTTGCCAGCATTCCCGGGGTCGACGGCGTCTATGGCGACGGCGACAAACTGCCCAAGGCCGACTGCTTCGCCTTCATGATGAGCATGCCCCATCTGACAGGCATGCGGCTGGAAACCGTTCCCGCCTATGAGAGCTACATTACAGCGGATCCCGCACGGGTGACGAAATGGGCGGAATGGCTGGCTCAGAAACCAGGCTTCCGCGTCGGCGTGGTCTGGCAGGGCAATCCCGATCCCAAGGTTGACAAGGGCCGCTCCTATCCGCTCGCAGCACTTGAGCCGCTTGCAAAAGTGCCGGGCGTGCGCCTGATCGCATTGCAGAAGGGCAAGGGCGAAGAACAGCTCGATGCGCTCGCCGACCGTTTCGAGGTCGACCGGCCGGGCGCGGATTTCGATTCCGGCAAGGAGGCCTTCGCCGACACGGCGGCGATGATGATGAATCTCGATCTCATCGTCACCTCCGATACCGCCGTGGCGCATCTGGCCGGTGCACTCGGCAAGCCCTGCTGGGTGGTGCTCAAGTCGCATCCGGAATGGCGCTGGCTGACGGAGCGCTCCGACAGCCCCTGGTATCCGATGACCCGGCTTTTCCGCCGCTTCGACCGCGAGGAAGAGGCGACCCCGTTTGCCGCCGTCATGGGACGCGTGGCGGCGGCACTGGAAAAGCTGGTGACAGGCGACCTGTCGCAACGGCACGTGAGCGCGCCGAGCAGCCATGGCAAGATCCTGCCTTTCGATGCCGCGGCGATCTACAATCGCGCGCTTGCGGAGCAACGCCAGGGTGATCAGACCGCCGCGGAGGCCAGCTTCGCCGAAGTGCTGGACTATCCGAAGCTCAGGGCCGGCGCGCTGAATATGATCGGGGTGATCGCGCTGCATCGCGACAAGAACCATCGCGCCGTCATGCTGTTCCGCGAAGCCGAGCGGGCAGGGCTGGCAAGCTCGGAATTCTTCACCAATCTTTCCATCGGCCTGCGCCGCATCGGCAAGATTGACGATGCGCTCGCCTATCTGCGCCGAGCGATCACGCTGAAGCCGACCGCCGAGGCGCACCTGTCGCTCGGCAATATCCTGCGCGACGAATGCCGCTGGGAAGAATGCCTGGAAAATTACAATGCCTCGGTCAAATTGAAGCCGGACTTGTCCAAGGCCCATCGCGGTATCGGCAACCTGATGCGCGATATCCATCGCCCTGAGGAAGCGCTGGCCGCCTTTGAAAGGGCCAGGGCACTCGAACCGAAGGATGCGGACCTGATCCTCGATCACGCCCATGCCAAACTGTTCGCCGGCGACTTCATCGGCGGCTTCATGGATTATGAGGCGCGCTGGGGCAGCCGCGAGATGAAGCCGCGAAAGCTCGACATGCCGCGCTGGGACGGCTCGCGTCAGCCCGACAAGACCATCATGATCCATGGTGAACAGGGCTTTGGCGATAACATCCAGTTTGTTCGCTTCGTCAACGAGGCGGCCAAGCGCGTCGGCAAGGTGATCCTTGAAGTGCGCGCGCCCCTGATCAGCCTGTTCAAGACGCTAGAGACCGACATGCCGATCGAGATCGCCGAGCAGGGCAAGGACAAGCCCGCTTATGATCTCGAAATGCCGATGCTGACATTGCCGGTGATCCTCGGCACGACGATCGACACCGTGCCGCCGCCGGCGAAGTTCGACATCGCCCCGGAGCGCGTCGCCGTCTGGCGTGAGCGCTTGCCGAAATCCGGGCTCAATGTCGGCCTGATCTGGCAGGGCAACCCCAAGGCGCGCGCCGATGCCGGGCGCTCGCCCCCGCTCTCGGACCTTACGCCGCTGCTGGATGTCGAGGGGGTCAATTTCGTCAGCCTGCAAAAGACCGATGGGCTCGACCAGATTGAAGGCACAGGATTTGCCAATCGGATGATCGTGCCGGGCGCAAAGCTCGGCGATTTCGCCGAGACGGCGGCTGCCATCCTGGCGCTCGATGTGGTGATCTCCTCCTGCACCGCGACGCTGCATCTGGCCGCAACGCTCGGCGTGCCGGTCTTCGGCATGCTGAAATACCATTCCGACTGGCGCTGGCTCAACGAGCGTAACGACAGTCCCTGGTATCCATCGCTGAAACTTTTCCGCCAGAAGACCGTGTTCGACTGGAAGAGCGTCGCTGAACCCGTGAAGGCGGCTTTGGCCGAGCGTGCGTCCAAGCAATGACCGATGCGGAGATCACCGAATTGTTGATGCAGGCCGTTGCCCTGCATCAACAGGAGAAATTCACCGAAGCAAGGGGCATTTACGAACGGGTCCTCGCCGCCCATCCCGACAATCTCGATGCGCTGATCTTCCTCGCCTCCGCCGAACGCGGCCTCGGGCGGCTGGAAGAGGCGGTCGCCCTCTATGACCGGATCGCCGAGCGCGATCCGCAACGGGCCGATTTCTGGTTCAACCGCGGCAACGCGCTTGGCGAGGTCGGCCGGCGCGAGGAAGCTGTTGCCGCCTATGACCGGTCACTCGCTCTTGATCCGAATGGCGCGACGGCGCTCGCCAATCGCGGCATCAACCTGGGAAAACTGAACCGTCTGGATGAGGCGCTCGACAGCTATACCCGTGCGCTGGCCATCAATCCCGACCACCAGATCGCGCTCAACAATATCGCCAATCTGCTCGCCGACCAAGGCCGCCTGCACGAAGCGGCAGACTATCTGCGTAAGACCATCAGCCATCATCCGGATCTGGCCGAGGCGCATTACAATCTCAGCCACGTCCTGCTCAAGCTCGGCGATTTCGCCAACGGTTTTCGCGAATATGAATGGCGCTGGGACACACCGGACTTTTTCGACAAGCCTGGCTATCGCGATATCCCGGTCTGGACCGGCCAAAAGCTCGACGGCAAGCGGCTGATCGTGCATTCGGAGCAGGGGCTCGGTGATACGATCCAATTCGCTAAAGTCTTGGGTTTATTGGCGTCACTGGGTGGTGATGTGGTCTTTCACGTACCCGCCAGGCTGGAACGGCTGCTCTCCACACTGCCGTTCCCGATCAAGGTCACCGGCGCGCACGGCGCCACTGATGGTGATTTCCAGGTGCCGCTGATGAGCCTCATGCATCGGCTGAAGCTCACATTCGGCACCGTGCCGCCGGCGCCGACGTTCCTCTCCGCTGAGCCGTCCGAAATGTTGCGCTGGCAGGACCGGCTGGCGCTCGACCGTACGCAGCCGACGATCGGTTTCGTCTGGCAGGGCAATCCCAATTCACCGGCCGAACGCGGCCGCAGCCTGCCGTCGCCCGACCTGCTGGCACCGTTCGCGGAACTCGAAGGCGTGCGGCTGATCGCCCTGCAATTCCTTTCCGAAGAAGCACTTGAGCCGGCGGAGACGCCGTCCGGCTGGCGGGTGAAGGGGCTGACTTTCCTGATGGAACATCCCGGCCCGGACATGGATCGCGGACCGAACGCCTTCGTCGACACAGCCGCGATCATGGCCAGCCTGGACCTAATCGTCTCGGTCTGCACCGCACCGCTGCATCTGGCCGGTGCGCTGGGCCGCCCGACAATGGCGCTGTTGAAGGCGGTGCCGGACTGGCGCTGGCTGCTCGACCGGCCGGACACGCCCTGGTACCCGGCTATGGGGCTGGTGCGGCAGGGGCGGGGAGAGGATTATGCCCCGGTGATCGCCCGCGCCGTTGAGGTGGCACGCAACAAGTTCAGGCGGCGAATGGCGTAGAGAGTACCTTGGTTAGCCGGCGAAGGACCTGACGATGGTCCGCATCTGGTCTGCCGTCCGCGCCCAACTGTAGCCGGCTAACTTTGCTGCGCCGCGCTCGCCGCGGCGGCGGGCGCCGTTGCGGTCGCGCCAGATCTGTTCGAGCTTGTCGTCGATTTCCTCGACGCTGCTTTCGCCCCAGCCCGACACGTCACCGACGGCAGCACCTTCTCCGGCGATTGGCCGCTGGTGTTCGAGTGCGAAGCAATTCTGGCCGTCGATCAGGTCCAAATGGCCTGTGTTGGCCGAGAGGATGGTCGGTACACCGCAGGCCATCGCTTCCATCGCCACCAGATTGGTGCCGCCTTCCGAGCGATTGGGGAAGAGCGCGGCGTCCATTTCGCGCAGAATCGGCGGCATCAGCGCGTTCGGCACCGGCCCGAGATCGAGGAATTGGTTGTCCGCCAGGCCATTGCTGCGCGCCCATTGGAACAGGTCCGGTTTGCCCTTTTCGTCAAAGGGCATCGGCTCGGTGCGGCGGGAAATGTCCAGCGTCTTGGCGAGTTTCGGCCATGGGCTGTGCCAGGCGGTGACCAGCAGCGCCTCCGGATGGCGCTTGGCGAATTTTGCAAAGCCGGCCATCACCAGATCCTGCCCTTTGCGCAGTTCGAGTTTGCCACCGGAAAAGACCATGAACCGGTCCGACAGCACGCCTTGGCGATGTGCGGGGTGGAAGAGGGTAGGGTCTATGCCCTGGATGACCGTGGTGACGCTGTTGACGCCATGGGCGCGCAGAATCTGTTCGTTCCAGGTCGAGCCACAGACGATCAGCGGATATTTCTTCGCCCGCTCCAGTGTCTCTGCCGCCAACTGCGGGATTTCGAAGAACACGACGGCGACGGTCGGCGAGCCGTTGAGATCGGTATTGGCCGTTGCCTTGGCCGCCTGGAATTCATTGCCGAGCGCCGAAAGCACGATCGCATCGACGCCGACGGATTGGCCCTCGCGCTCCTTCAATTGCTGCACGAAAGTCCGGGTCTGCATTTCGAAGGGTCTGAGCTGCAGCCAGCGCAGCGGATCGACGACCACCTGCTCGTGCGTGAACGGAAACGAACTGCGGGCATCGATGCCGCCCTCGCGCGCCCAGTTGAGCGCCAGATTGAGCCCATAGACGCCCCAGCCGAAGAAGCTGGAGATACCCCAGTGGATGACGACCTTCTGATTCATGATGCCCCGCAGCGCGATTCTGTTTGGAGCGGAGTTTACGGAAAGCGCGCCAGCGTTGAAAGAGGCTATTGGCGACGGTGAGGCATCATACTTCGCCAGCCACAGTCTGTTCTTGGTAGAGAGTATCAAATGCAACGATTGTGAAGCGCCACTCGATCCTTTTCTCTGGACGAGAAGAAAATACCGCGACCCATCACCGCATCTCTGTCTGCGACCTGGTGAAATCGATCTTCTTGTCCGGAAAAAACTTCGGCCCGATCACCCGGATGCTATCGTTCGGCACATAGTCCCGCACCTTGGGCTTGGCGACATTCTCCGCCACCAGATCCTTCTTCAGGCTCGGCCTGAGCGCCGGCTTGACCCAGACGATAGCGCTTTCCTTCTTAGGGATGCTCGCGGGATCGTCGACATAGGATTGCCGCCTCATCATCTCCTTGTAATAGAGTGAGAAGTTGCAGCCGCATTGCGGTTGGCTCCCCGGCTTTTCCACGCGGAATTTATAGGCCGTCGGCAGGTCCGAATAGGGATGGCCCGTCACCGCCGAGCGCATTTCGGAACTCTCCGACATCAGCGGATGGTAATAGAGTTCCGTCTCGGTGCCGGGGCACATCATCKAGCAGACCTGTGCGTCGCGCTGGAAATTCAGCGGCGAGGCATTCGACGAAACAGGAAAGTAAGCGCCGTCGCAGGTCCGTACGCACATGGTACGCAGGGTGCCGTTCGTCGCCGTGCCGCCGAGATCGACGAACTGGCTGCCGTGGTAGTCCGGTTCACCCGAGGGCACGCGGATCGTCTCGAAACCATTGGGATCGTCGCGCACCAAAGGCTCCGTGCCGTCCTCGCTTGGCGTGCTCACCAGTTGCGGCTCCTCGTTGCAGCGCTCTTGCTTGAGCGCGTCGATGATCTGCTGGCGCTTGTTGATGCCGCCTTCCGATGTCAGCGACACGCGCTTGTTTTCGAGGATTTCGAGATTGCGCTTCATCCGGTCCAGCTTGGCGCCGAGATGTTCGCATTTCATGGCATTCGGTCCGCCGATCACCATCAGGCTGCCGGAGGAACATCCGACCTTGCGCAAAGTGAGTTCGAGCACGGCAAGGCTCTGCTTCTGCGCATTGATGGCGCGGGCATATTTTTCCGCCTCGACATTGGGCTCATCATTGTCCGTCAGCGTGGCGAACTGAAAGCGGAGTTGATCACAGCTATCGGAGGCGACTGCATGAGCCGTCGGCAAAAGCCCGAGCAGCAACGCCGCGGCGGTCGTTCTCAGATAAGCGGTCATGGCTTGGTCTTCAGCGGCAAAAATGTCGTTTCGAGCTCAAAACATGCCCGAAAACCGTGAAGGCCGGCTTAATGGCAAGGGTAAATCTCGGCCTGTCATAAAGCTGATACAGGAGTCTGATTTTCGAGAGGCTAGATTTTCGTGAGGCAGGCTATGTCCGAAGAAGCAGAAACCCACGCTGACAATGTCGAGGCCCGCAGGTTTCGCACCATCTTCCTCTCGGACCTCCATCTCGGATCGAAGGCGGCGAAAGCGGACTTCCTCCTGGACTTCCTGCGCTGTCATGATGCGGAGACGATCATCCTGGTCGGCGACATCGTCGATGGCTGGCGGCTGAAGCGCTCGTGGCACTGGCCGCAGAACTGCAACGACGTCGTCCAGAAGCTGTTGCGCAAGGGCCGCAAGGGCGCCCGTATCGTTTACATCCCGGGCAATCATGACAGCTTCATGCGCGATTATCCGGGCGTGCATTTCGGCGGTATCGAAGTCGAGATGAACATCATCCACGAGGCGGCCGACGGCAAGCGTTACCTTGTGCTGCACGGCGACGAGTTCGATGTCGTCGTCCGCAACGCAAAATTCATCGCTCATCTCGGCGACTGGGCCTATGACATGGCCATGCTGCTCAACGTCTGGATCGCCAAGGTGCGCCGCGTTCTTGGCCTGCCCTATTGGTCGTTTTCGGCCTGGGCCAAGCAGCAAGTCAAGCGGGCCGTCAACTTCATCGGCGAGTTCCAGAACGTTGTCGCCGAAGAAGCTCGCCGCCATCAGGTCGACGGCGTCATCTGCGGCCACATCCATCACGCGATTATCGAGGATATAGGTGGCACCACCTATATCAACACGGGGGATTGGGTGGAAAGCTGCACGGCCATCGTCGAGCATTTCGATGGCAGCATGGAACTGATCCGCTGGCAGAATGTAGGCAATGTCAATCCGACCGACGGCCCGCTCGTGCCGATCCGCCTGCTGACCGCGCCGATCAAGGAGCCGCAGGCGGCGTAGAGCCTGTCCTGGCTTTGACTCGGCTCTTTCTGTTCGTCAGAACACGAAATTATCCTCGGTGAGATTGGCTTTCTCGAGCCCCTGGAGCAGCACGCTGTCCTGACCGGCGAAGATCATGACGCCGCCATGGACGTCCTTGACGTGATGATCCATGAGGTCGTTGAAATCGGTGATCGCGCTCCACTTGGAGACGTCGAGATGATCCGCAAACTGGCCCTCGACGAAGTTCTTTATGGTGTCCTTGCCGTCGCCTGTCGCAAACAGGAAGGTATCGGACGAAAACGCTGCGCCGGATAAAGTGTCGTCGCCTCGGCCGCCGGACAGAGTGTTGTCGACCCCCAAAGCCTTGATGACATTGTTGCCGGAATTGCCGAAAATCTCCTGTCCCTCTGCGCCGCTGGCGCCGGTGCCGTTGATATTGCCATGACCGAGCAGGCGCAGAATTTCGACATTGGCGCTCAACGTGTAGGACACGGTCGATTTGACCGTATCCGTGCCGTCATCCGCTGAGGTATTGGAAAATCCGATGGCCGCATTGTCGGTGATCAGCGTGTCGTCGCCGTCGCCGGCCGTGAAGGTGCCGGTAAAGGTGCCGCCGCGCGTGTCGAAAAGGTTGTTGCCGTTGCCGAGGCTGACATTTCCGTTGATCGTGCCGTGGTTGATGACCTTGTCGTTGCCATCCGATCCGGAAATGGCATCGAATTTCGATGTGACAACGCCTTCATTCCTGAAGGTAATCGATGTGCCCGGATCCGTGGAAAAGGAAATGCCGGTGCCGCCGGTGGACTTGATTTTGCCGTCGGCCGCATTGTCGATGATGGAATGGTTGCAATCGATCAGGTCGATGGAGGTGCCGCCGGTGACGATATCGCCGTGATTGGTCACATGGCTCCTCTTGCCAAAGATCATTATTCCCTCTTCGCTCGTGGATATCAGGCCGTCATTGACCATCGTCTGTTGATCGCCGCCCAGCCGGACGCCGGTCAAGCCATTGATGACGCCGCTCTTGCTGTTGGTGACGTTGGTTCCCTCGCCGTCCAGAAAGAACGTGATCGTGTGCTCGCCGTTGTTGGCGGTTACGTGGCCGTTGTTGACCAGCGTATTGCCCGACACATCGGAATCTTCAAAAAACGCTGAATTGTTCCTGACGTCGATCGTGGCGCTCGCAAGGACTGTCCAGGTACTGTCGGACTGATTGAGATTGGTGACGGAATGCTTGGTACCCTTGATGGTGAAGTCGGCCATTGGCTCGTCTCCGTGGCTTGGGATGAACAGCAATTCTCAGCAGGTATGGTGTCATTGCTGCAGTCGTAGCCCATCTACATCAGTGATGGTCGAAACTGCAGAAAGATGAGGGAAGGCTTCGTCTTTAGTATTTCCTCGCCGACAAAAGTTAACAGATGTGCTTTGTCTGTGCAACTGAACTAAATAAGCGATCACGACTATATCAGCCAAGCCTTCGCGGACGACATCGACGGAAATGGCCAGGGGATGCGCGATGGCGTGTCCGCTCGCCAAGCAATGGACGCGGCGAGGCAATTCCCGCCACGTCATATTCGCCGTCCGGCGAGCTCATCTCACGGGAACAGCCCGCGCGTCGCCTTGGCCTGCGCCACCTTGTCGACGCCGATCGCCATGGCGGCGACGCGATGCGAGATCGCATCCTTTTCCACCCGCTCCATCACCCGGCCGAAAGCATTGTCCAGCAGATCCTTGAGCCGGCCAATGACTTCCGTGCGGCGCCAGAACAATTGCTGCAGGTCCTGCACCCATTCGAAATAGCTGACGATCACGCCGCCGGAATTGCAGAGGATGTCGGGAATGACGAAGATCTCGTTGCGCCGCTGGTCGAGCACCAGGTCGGCTTCGGGCGTGGTCGGGCCGTTGGCGGCTTCGGCGAGGATGCGGCACTGGAGTTTGGCCGCGACATCGGCGTCGATCACCCGCTCGATCGCCGCAGGCACGAGGATGTCACAGGGCTGAACGAGCAACTGGTTGGGGTCGAAGGCGAGTTCGGTCGAAAAACCCTTCAGTGATCCATGCTCGCCGGCATGGCGAAGCAGGGCGTCGACATCGAAACCTCTGGGATTGAAATAGCAGGCCGTGTGATCCGAGACGCCGATGATCTTCACGCCTTGCTGGGCGAGCTCCAGCGCGGCGTAGGAGCCGACATTGCCGAAGCCCTGGATGATCGCCGTGGCGTTGCGCGGGCTCAGTTGCAGCCGCTCCATGACGCGCTGGATGAGATGCGCGACGCCCAGACCCGTTGCTTCGCGCCGGCCCTCGGTGCCGCCGGAGGAGACCGGCTTGCCGGTGACGATTTCGTTGACCGTGCGTCCTTGATACATGGAATAGGTGTCCATGAACCAGGCCATCACCTGTTCGTTCGTACCCATGTCCGGCGCCATGACGTCGACATAGGGGCCGACGAAGGGGATCATTTCTTGCATATAGCGGCGCGACAGGCTTTCGAGCTCGCGCTTTGACAATGAATACGTATCGACCGTGATGCCGCCCTTGGCGCCGCCATAGGGCAGGCCGGCGAGCGCGCATTTCCAGCTCATCCAGATTGCCAGCGCCGACACCTCGCCGATATCGACGCTGGGCGCAAACCGCGTGCCGCCCTTGGTCGGCCCAAGCGTCAGGTGATGCTGCACCCGGTAGCCCTGGAACACGGCGGTCTCGCCATTGTCGAGATTGATCGGGCAGGAAATGGCGATGGCGCGCTTCGGATAAAGCAGCCGATCGCGCTTGCCATCCTCGATTTCAAGATAGTCGGCGACGTGCTGGAATTGCTTGCGGGCCATTTCGAAGACTGGACCCGTATAGATGCTGGACATTCCGTTTCCTCATGCCGCTTGGTGATTTCGACGCGACCGGGGAGGCGGCAATCCCACGGT